>CAYREJ010000053.1:0-12166 GCA_964423235.1 uncultured Acidobacteriota bacterium
AAATTATCCGGCGAAGCTTTTACTGCTTTTGAATAATATTCCACTGCCGCATCCCACCTCTTCGTTTTTGCCGCTTTTTGTCCTCGGCGAAAATTCATCGGACCAGCACAATTTATACTAAATATTATTATAATTAAAAATAAGAAAGTCCCGCAAAATAATTTTTTTCTTCTCATTTTCCTTATCCTCCACTTAGAAACAAGGTTTTCTTAAAATTATTCTTCAAAGTTGAAAATTCTATTTTATCTTCATCAATGTGAGTGATTCTAAATTGATTAGCAAAAATATCATTCTTTTTGACTACATAAACTTCCTTTCCATCTGATAAAAATGCATAAAGCTCTTTACCATTTTTACTAAGAATTCCAAAAATCTTAATTTGGGACATCATAGGAGGTTCTTGAGCTACTGGAGCAGTCTGTATCTCATTCCTGATTTCATTTTTTGGCTCATTTACAACTGGAGGAGGTGGAGGAGCCATCGTATTCTGAATAGGCGGTGTAAAATAGCTAAATAAATCCCGCCCTTCCTTTTCATCCTTTTCTGCTATTGTTTTTAATACCCTTATATCAAAATAAGGGTCCTTCTCTTGATCTTTACTAAACTTCACATCTTTTTTCTCTAAAGAATAAAAACCCCTTGTTAAATTTTGGCTACGATAAAAAGAAGCAATTAGAAAAATTATTAAAATCAATAAGATTAATATCTTATAATTTTTATAAATAAATTCTGTTTTTAAATTAGATAGTTTCATAATATTTGAAATAAGCTGATAATTTTATATTAAGCATTAAAGTAGCTTTGCTCTCCGTCAATGAGATGCTTTCAATTGTTATAAAATTTTTTGAATTTTCTATCTTATTGATAAATCTTCTTATGCTGGCATAATTACCTTCAATAGGTAAAGTTATAGATACTTGAAAAAGATTATATTCCGGAACCTCTTTATTATCATAGGTTAAATTAACAGTTGATATATTCATTTGTCTTAATAAAGAATCAAGCTCCTTCCTCATCTCAACTATGCCTGTATTTTTAGGTTTTAAAACTTCTGAATAAAATTTTGATAAGGATTCATCAGTAAATTTCAATTTTTTTAATCTCTTCTCCAGCCGATTTAAATATTCATAGCTTTTGTTCAGGGATTTTCTATTTTCCCTTATCTGATCGTATAAATTTATTAATGCATTCTTCTGAGGATTCTTAATAATAACAATGAAAGATAAATTGATAATAAAAAGAACAGCTGCTACATGAAGAATTTTCCATTTATCAATTATTAACTTTAGCCTTTCCATATTTTTACTCCGGCGGTTTATATTCTACTGAAAGAGAATATTCTAAAATGCCTTTATTATTGCTTTCGCGCGTTACTCTTATATTTTTAAAAACTTTAGAAGTATCTAATTTGTTTAAAAATTCTAAAAAGGATTCTAAATTCTGCGAAACTACTTCTAAAGTTATCTTTATTTTATCTTTAGAAATATCTGGAACTATTTGAGTTAATCTTACAGAATTAGGCAAAACCTTTTCTATCTCATTGAATAATTGTGTCCAAGAAAAAATTCTTTTACCTACTACTGCATTTATAAATTCGCACTTCTTTATAAATTTATCGGTTTTTACTGCTTTGATTTTTCTTTCATAATACTTTATTTTCTCATCATTAGAATTTTTATCTGATATTAATTTTATAAGTTTTTTACTTGCTTCCTTTTTTGCAGATAAAATATCTTTTGTTTCATAAATATTATTAAAAGTTAACATTAAAGAACTAAAAAGCAATAAAAAAGTAAAGATAACATAAATAGTATGATTTTTAATTGGAGTTGTTGAAAGATTAATTTTAAAAACTTTTACTTCTTTCTTTACCATATAGGTTTTCTCCCTAATAAAAGACCAATAAGGGAAACATAGGGATTTAGAGCTTCCTTTTGAATGTTTAAGGAATTGCTAATAATAAAATCCTCTGCTAAAGCTGCTTCCTGTATTTCAAACCCATACTTCTCCTTCATTAGTTGTCCAATAACAGAATTTCCAGCTTTTAAATAGATTTTTTCTAAATTTTTTCCGCTTAATTGATCAAAATAATACATGATGACAGGATGAAGTTCTCTTATGAGTTCTTTTCTGTATTCTTCTAATTTCTCTGAGGATTTATGCAACAAGCTTCTACATTTAAATAATTTCAATTGACCGGATGTAAAAAGCCCCAAGGAGACATAACTTCCTTCAGGATTTATTAAAATAAAATCTTTATTCATTAAATCCTTGCCATTGCTATAAACAGATAAATAATTAAAAAGATTGAAGAATGAAATATCTACAACTGCAACATTAGCATCAACGCTACGAGCTATTCTTTCATATTGCAATAATATTTCATTCTTTACCAAAACGACTAAAATATTTATTTTTTTCTCTATATTATCAACATATAATGGCATCCAACTCATTTTAGCTTCATCAATTGGAAAAGGAACACTCTTTCGTAATTTCCATTTTAATAATCTTTCCTCCTCTTTCTTAGGGGTATTCAAATTTAATTTGGTTATGAATATTATTACGGCTTTGTCTGGTATTAATAGACATAAGTTTTTATCAGTTAATTCATTCCTTGACCATAAATTTCTCATATGCTGAATAGAAAGTGGCAAATCAATTACATTAGGCTGCAAAGGGGATAGTTTAATTATATTTTCTTCTAAAGGTTCTTTATCAAAGGTAATGATTTCCCATTTGTTTTTATTTTTTCTCAATTTGATAACAGTGATAGCTTCTTCATTAATTTGAACTGCAATTAAAGGATAGTGAGGCTCTCTTATTAAATAATTCAACTGTGCAATTGCTTTATTTGCCAATGCAGTTATGGAATCTAATTTTTTTGATAATGAATTTGACTTCAATCTATTAAATAAAGTCATCCTTTATAAGCTTTCCTCTACAAAAGTTACTTTATTAGCTTCTTTGAGTGTGGTAATTCCTTGAAAAACTTTTTCTAAAGCAGCTTCTCTCAAGAAGATCATTCCTTCTTCTTTAGCGATCCTTTTTATATCGGCAGAATTTTTATATGTAAGAAGGGCATCGCGAATTCTATCATTTATTTCGAGCAGTTCAGCTACGGCAGTTCTACCTTTGAAGCCGGTTCCTGCGCATTCAATGCATCCAGTCCCTTCATAAAAGATAACAGACCTGTATTTTTCCGGGGGCAATCCTGATTCCTCTAAATAATCATCAGGATAGGACACTGGTTTTTTACAATTCTCACAGATTACACGAACTAACCTTTGCGCCAAGACACATAATAAAGAATTTACAAAATTATATGGTTCAACCCCCATATTTAAGAAGCGCCCCAAAACATCCAAAACATTATTAGCGTGGACTGTTGTAAATACTAGATGCCCTGTTAAAGCTGACTGGATAGCTATTAGAGCAGTCTCAGGATCTCTGATCTCCCCAACCATTATTTTATCCGGATCATGCCTTAAAATGGAACGAAGCCCACGAGCAAAAGTTAGCCCTTTCTTTTCATTAACAGGAACTTGCGTTACTCCTTCCAATTGATATTCTACCGGATCTTCAATGGTTATTATTTTATGCTCTATGCTTTTTATCTCATTTAATGCTGCATACAAAGTTGTTGTTTTACCACTGCCTGTAGGTCCCGTTACTAAAAACATGCCGTAAGGCGCAGTTATGTATTTCCTTATCTTTTTTATTATGGTCGCATTAAATCCTAATACATCTAATCTCAATTCTGCAAAGCTCTCACTTAAAGTTTCCTTATCCAAAATTCTAACAACTGCATCTTCACCATGAATGCTCGGCATAATAGATACTCTAAAATCAATAGCCCTGTTTTTTATTTTTAATTTAAATCTCCCATCTTGCGGAACTCTTTTTTCAGCTATATCTAATTCCGACATTACTTTTATTCGGGATATTATTGCATTATGATACCTTTTATCCAAAGGCTCCATTGCATATTGCAAAACACCATCTATCCTATATTTCACTGCTACATTCTTATCTCTTGTCTCTATATGAATATCACTGGCTCTCCTCTGTATTGCATTAAATATTATAGAATCAACTAATTTTATCATCGGACTGGCATCGCTGGTTATCTTATCTATTGAAATTACTTCTTCTCCGGATTCATCTTCCTTCAATAATTGAAATTTAAAAGTTTCAGTCGCTTCTTCTAACACCCTCTGCGAACTTTCACTTTTTTTTAATATCTCTTGGATAGCTGTTGCTGTCGATATTAAGATCTCTATTTTTTGTCCCAATAAAAGCTCCAATTCATCTTGTATCAAAATATTAGAAGCATCCGCTATTGCTATTTTTAAAACCCCTTCTTCCTGCTTTATCGGTATAAAACTATATTTTAACATTAAATCCGCTGGGATGGACCGAAATAACTCCGGATTGATTTCAAAATCATCTAAATTTATAAATTCTAAATTATATTTCTCAGCTATCTCCCGAGCAGTCCTTTCTTCTTCCTCTGTCGTCTTTTTTGCTATCTTTTTTTCTTCTAATGTTGACATAAATTCTCTCCTTTGGGAGAAATCTTAAAAATTTCTCCGCTATCTTGCTAAACTGGCTAAACTAAAAATTGGATAATAAATCGAAAATAATATTGAACCAATCAAGACTCCCATCCCTATCAAAATTGCTGGTTCTATAAATGATAAAATCCGAGATAATCTTATTTCTATATCCTCTTCATAAAATTCAGCTACATTATTTAACATTTCTTCTAAAGCTCCGGAATACTCCCCTACTTTAGTTAATTCTATAAGCAAAGAGTGAAATATCTTTGTATCTTCAAGAGATTTGAATAAAGGTTGTCCTTCTTTAACGCTTTGAGCAGCTTTGCTTATAGCTATTGAATATTGATAATTTTCCATAGCCCGGGATGATACCTCTAAAGACCTTACTAAAGGAATTCCACCTGCTTGTAATGTAGATAAAGTCCTTGCAAACTGCGCATGATTCAACATCTCCCATAATTTTCCTATCAAAGGTATTCTCAATTTAAAAGCATCCCACCAAAGATGAAATCTACTACTGGTGCCAACCCAAATCTTTATCATTATCCCCAATAGAATTAAAGAAATTATTATCAAAATAATTTTTTCATGAATAAAATGAGATACACTTATTATATAAACTGTTATTATAGGTAATTCAGTATCAAAGCCAGCATAAAATTCTTCAAATCTCGGTATCACATATGTAACTAACGCAGTTAATAAACCGATGCTCAATATTAATAAAACTGCCGGATATACTAATGAAGAAATTACCTTCTTCTTCAATGCCTCCATCATCTTCATATAATTTACATATCTTCTTATCACCTCTACTAAAGCTCCACTTTTTTCCCCCGCATATAAAGAAGCTACATATATAGAAGGAACTATCCCTTCATAACCCTCAAAAGCCTCTCCTAAAGAGCTACCACTTTTTACCTTATCTCTTACAGTCCCTACAATCTCCCTTACCATCGGATTATAAATCCTCTCCAGTAATAGATCTAAGCATTGTAATATCGGTAACCCAGCTTTTATCAATGAACTCAATTGCTGATTAAAAATTAAAAAAGGTCTTGTAGGAATTTTTTTGGTAGAAGGAAAAATCAGCTGCAATATCCCCTTGTAAGAATATTTTTTTCTTATTTCAAAAATATGATAACCTTCATTTTGAACTTCCGCTTTTAAAGCTTCCATAGAAGGAGAAATATATGTTTTCTCAATTATGTCCCCACTGCTTGTTCCGAGCTTACAATAAAATTCCGGCATCCTTGCACCTCTTATCTTTTAATTTCCCCTATTAAAGCTATAAAAAGAGCCTTTGGGCTTGTTTCCCAAGGCGTCGCACCTATTATTATCATCTCCCCATTTCTTAAATTCATTGATGTAGTTAACAAGTTCCTATAAATAAAAGTATCTTTCATCTTATCCTTCTTTTCTACTGTAAAATTTCTTAATTGAATAATACCTTTTTCTGCATTTACATTAGAAGTTTTAAAGGAAATTCTATAGTCTTCTGCCATAGAAAAAGATGAAACGCTTCCTTCAGCAGTTTCTAAAAGAAATTCCCCCTTTACATTATATTCAGTGTATTTAAATAAATTCCTCATTTTGAAAATAAAATCCGGAACCTTTTCTTGAACTTCTGCATCCTTTTTTTCTTCTGCCTCTATCAATTTCAAAATTATTCTTATCGAAGGAGATGGTATATCATATTCTATAATTGTTCTCTCAATCTTTTGTATATTCTCTTTTAAATCATAAATCGTTATAGTTTTGCCTCTCGGTTGTAATGTTATAGTTCCTTGCTCACTTATCATAGGCTTTATTACAGATGCTACATCCTCTATCTCTTTAAATTTAATTTTAAAAACTTTCCTCTGATAATCTTCAGCATTGATTCCCTCTATTATCATAAGTAAAGATAACAATGCAAAAATATATTTTTTCATTATTTCTCTATAATTTAATTTCAGGATCCACTATCATTATTAAATGAATCTTATTATCTATCTCTATTTTATAATAATGAGCTCTGGGATTCTTTATCTCCATAATCGCAGGTAATTCTTCTTCCATCTTCGGTAATTCAACAGGCACCATCTTCTTTTCCCTTAAAGGATTTACACTTATAATTATTATTAAGGCTATTACCGGCAATATTATAAAGGCTGCATATCTTAACCATCTATAATCTCTGTATCTCTCTCTTTGAATCGCTTCTAATATGCTTTCCCTCTGCCTCTTCCAAAATGCCTCCTCCTGCTCAATTTCTTCATAGGCTCTCAAAATTTTATAAGGCTCCTCATATAAATATTTCTCTTTGCATTTTTTGCATCCTTCTATATGAACAAATACCTCCTCCCAACGCTTCTCCATTATTAATATTTCCATCTCTTCGCACATGTTTATCCACCTTTCTTATATTCCGGATAGTTTTCTCTTATCTCTTTTATAAAATATTGCCTTGCTAATGATAAATGAGACCTTACTGTTGATTCATTTATCTTCATTATCTCAGATATCTCTTTCATCTCTATTCCGTAAATATCTTTTAAAATAAATACTATCTTCTGCTGAATAGGCAATCTCTTTACTATCCTTTTATATATCTTATATAAATCATATTTTAATACCATCTTCTTCTCCGATATGTTAGCTCCTATATATTCCTCCATCTCTTTTGTCTTCTCTCTTTTCTTCTTCCGCAATAAATCAATTGATTTATTTAATGTCGTCCTGTATAACCAAGTATTAAATTTATTGATATCCTTTATCTTTTTTATTGATTTCCATAAAGTTATAAAAACCGCTTGCACTATCTCATCTGCTTCATCTTTATTTAAAAGAATATGATAGGCAAGCCCAAATATCTTTTTTTGATATAATATGAGAAGCTCTTCAAAAGCTTTTGAATCACCTTCTTTTACCTTCTCTATTAATTCTAAAATATCTTTCTTTTCTAAATTCATTAATGACGATTTTATTTTTTAAATTGTCTAAATAAAATAAAGAATTTGCATTTAACATAATACCAAAGATCAATATAGATTATAAATAGCCCGAATCACCCTGAAAACACCGCTGCATATTTCCCACCTTCATATATTACCACTTTCTTCAATTCAATCGGCTTCTTTATCCTCTCCCTTAAATTATCGTATAACCACTTGGCAAAATTCTCCGCCGTAGGATTCATATTATCAAACGGATAGATTTCATTTAAATATTTTCCTATAAAAGGTTTCAATAAATCCTCCAACTCTTCTTCTAAAATCTTAAAATCCATAACTAAACCTTCTTCAGTTAATAACTCGCTTCCAACATATGCTTCAGCTACCCAATTATGCCAATGCTTCTTATCAACTTTCCCATTGCAATATTTAATATTATGAGAAGCTCTAAATTTTTTCCTCACTATTATTTCAAACATAATATGAGTTTATAGAGTTTGTAGAGTTTATAGAGTTTGGAGAGGTAGCACATACTATGCTCATCAATTCAAGAATTTCCTTTCTAAATCGCTTAAACCATTAGTTATTTCCATTTCTTTTAAACTAATTAAAATAAATCTACCATAATCTCTTTCATAAACTCTATTATCTAAAAGAGCCAGAATCCCAGTATCTTCTTTACTTCTTATGAGCCTCCCTAACCCTTGTCTCAGATTTAAAACAGCTTCCGGCAATTGATAAGAATAAAAAGGGTTCCTGCCTTTCTCTCTAATTCTTTTAAGTCTTGCTTCTATGATTGGATCAGTGGGAACGCTAAAGGGAAGCTTGTCTATTATTACACAAGATAATGCTTCTCCAATAATATCTACCCCTTGCCAAAAACTACTTGTAGCTAATAAAACTGCATTCCCTTTTTCTTTAAATTCTTCAATTAATCTCCTCTTTGGCATCTCGCCTTGTAAATAAAGCGGATAAGAAATCTTATCCTTTATCTTCTCATAAGTTTTTTTCATGTTTTGAATGCTTGTGAATAAAACAAAAGTCCTTCCTTTGCTTATATTAATTATTTTGCATATTATTTCTGAAATTGCGTCAATAAAATCTTCATCGGAAGGTTCCGGAAATTTTCTCGGTATATATAATATTGCTTGCTTCTTGTAATCAAAAGGAGAATCATAAATTACATCTTTGCTGTTATTTATCCCGAGCTTCTCTTTTATAAAACTAAAATCTCTTCTTACAGTTAAAGTTGCCGAAGTCAATACCGCCGCCGTGATATTATCCCATAATTTCTCTTTTAATATCCCTGAAATTTCTATCGGCGTCGCATATAACATCACTGACGCCCTTTCAGAAAATTCTCCCCAATATACATAATCCTTATCCCCTCTCTCTAAAATAAATTCTAAATCATTATTAAATTTTATTAACTTATTTTTCAAGAAACTCCATTCTTCTTCTATAATACTAATATTCTCAACACGCTTAATTAATTCATATACTTCCTCCATTAAACCTTTAGCCTTATCCAATTTATCCCTATTCAAAATCTTATTATTTAATGAAAATCTATTTTCTTCTGTTCTTTCAAATGAATTAAAAAATGATTGATTTAGAATTAAAACTTTCCCTATTTGTGAGATTATTAAATTCTTTGGAAAAGTTATCTCCTTGGCTTCAAGCTTATATAGCCTTCTTTCTATATCTCTTGTAATTAGAAATAATTGCCAAGGAGCTACCAAAACCGAAA
Source organism: uncultured Acidobacteriota bacterium (assembly GCA_964423235.1). GTDB lineage: Bacteria > Acidobacteriota > HRBIN11 > MFGW01 > MFGW01 > CAYREJ01. The sequence goes on from CAYREJ010000053.1 coordinate 9,249, forward strand.
AATAATTTAATGCAGCGTCTTCCAGTAAATGAGCTTCATCAAATATAACTTTTTCAAAATCAGGTATTATTTCCGCACCTATTGTAGTTTTTAAATTTAAATCTGCAAAAAATAAATGATGATTCACTATTATTAATTGACTTTCTTCTGCTTTTTTTCTCATCTTGTATAAAAAACAATCATTATAAAAATTGCAGCGCTTTGCTAAACATCCCTCTGTATCACAACAGATATCATTCCATAAAGATAAATTTTCCGGAACCGATGATAATTCTGATTTATCCCCTTCTTCAGTCCAAGATAACCATTCCTTTATTCTCTCCCAATATTTAAGCTCCTCTCCAAGTGGTAATAAATTCCCGTACCCTATTTCGTTGATTTTCTTTAAACATATATAATTATTCCTTCCTTTCATATAGCAAGCAGAAATCTTCATCCCTATATTTTTTAGAAAATCAATATCTTTAAAATAAATTTGTTCTTGAAGAGTCTTGGTGCCAGTGGAAATAATGATCTTCTCATTGATTAATATAGCAGGAATTAAATAAGCCATTGTTTTCCCTATTCCTGTTCCGGCTTCCACTAATAGTATCCCTCCATTTAATAAAGTATCAGCTACATCATAAGACATTTTTATTTGACCCTCACGAAATTCATATCTCGGCATCTTCTTATGAAATTTGCCCCCTTCTTTAAAAAACTCATCTATCTTCTTATGCATATTCACCTATTCCTTTTAACATTGTTCCTTTTACAATATATCTTTATCTTGCATTTACTGCAAAATGGTGCTACCGGCAGACAAATAGTTTGTCCAAATTTTACAAGCAAGCTATTTAGTTCTTTCCAATATTTTTTTGGCAGCTTCTTTTTTAATTCTAATTCTGTTTCATAGGGACTTTTGGTAGATACATATCCCCATCTATTTGTGATTCTATGAACATGCGTATCTACACATATTCCATCTTTTCCATATGCTTCTGTAATTACTAAATTAGCTGTCTTCCTTCCAACCCCGGGCAACTTCAATAACTCATCTAAATCAGATGGAACCTCTCCCTTATATTCCTTTAATAAAATTTCAGAAATCTTTAAGATCTTTTCTGCTTTCACATTATAAAAACCTACTGGATATATTAAATTAGCAATCTGCTCTTTGGTTAATTTCATCATTTTTTCAACGCTATCAGCAACATTGAACAATCTTAAAGCAGCTTCTGATGTTGTCTTATCTTTTGTCCGAAGACTCAATATGCAAGAGATTAATATGCGGTAAGGGTCCTTTGTTAAATTAGCTATGTAAGAAACTACCGGAGCTTCTTGTAATTCTTTATGCTTCTTTAACCCCTTTATTACATTTTCAATCGGAAATTCATTCATCCTTTTTCATCAATTCTTTTATGAAGCCCTTTATATAGCTTGAAGGAACACCTAAAATTTTTCCTCTCCTCAACATATCACATTTATAGCAGGGCTTGCTTTCGTCTATATCCCTTTCCTTCATTCTTCTTCTCAAATCTTTTATTGCTTCTGAATTCCATATCTCTTTTAATGTTTGTTTATTAACATCGCCCAAAATTATTTCGCAATAATAATCTTGAGGACAAGGTGTTACTACCCCATTCCAATTAATTACTAAAGCATACCAAGGAAATGTGCAGGCTGAATACCTATCCTCCCTCAATGGTAAATCATATCTCCCCGCCCAATTATGTGGCTCCTTTATTATTACCTCATCTAAAGGAAGCCCATCAAATTTTTTTATAAATTCTTTATATTTTTTATTATGCTTTGATAAAGCATCATTTAAATGAATAATTTCTAAAATCGTGTAAGGTTTCGCTGAATTCTTTTCTTTTTTGATTTTCAAAAATTCTATAACATTATTTAATGTCTTATTAAATTTAGCTTTAATTCTAATGCTCTCATAAACTTCAGCTTCAAATCCATCAAAAGAAAATGATAATAAAGAAAGCCCAGCTTCTATTAATTTTTTAGATAATGCACCTTTTAACAAAGTAGCGTTGGTATGTAATTTAGTAAGAATACCATTATTTTCAGCATATCTTATCATCTCCGCTAACTGCGGATGTAAAGTAGCTTCCCCTGTATGATGAACATTTATATCATGAACAAATTCTTTCGCTTCATCAATTATCTTTTTAAATAATTCCATCTTCATATATCCATGCTTTTTTGGTATATCTAAACTCTGAGGACACATTACGCATCTCAAATTGCATACACTGGTCGGCTCCACCCACAACCTAAATGGAAAATATTTTAATTCCTTTTCCCTAAATATATAACTTTTCCACATCTTAATTATTGTCTTTATTCTCACAATACCCCTTACCAAATTATTTTAGTTATTTCTTCCAATAACTCTTTATCCTCTTCATTAAAAGCATTTTTATAATCACTATCAATATCAATCTCTCCAATTATTTCCTTCCCTTTGTATATGGGTACAACAATCTCTGATTTTGTTTCAATACTGCAAGCAAGATATCGCGGGTCTTCATTTACATCCCCGACTATTATTGTCTCCCCTTCCCTAACTGCTGCACCACATATCCCTTTATTTATTGGTATCCTTATGTGCTCAGTAGGTCTTCCTATATAATTATGCAAATATAGTTCATCCCCTTTTCTTAAATATATCCCTACCCAACTGTATTTCTCTACCCGCTCTTTTAAAACCTTTACTATGAGCCTTAATCGCTCATCAAAATTCCTCTCTTCTGCTAATCCCTTCTTTACTTCATTCAAAATGTTCTCATATTCTTTATTCATTCCTTCCCACCTAAATTGATAAATTATCTCCAAATAATAATACTTCATCCTAATTTTTTCAATGAATTAGTATTGAGTTTATAGAGTTTATAGAGTTGAGAGTTTGTAGAGTTCCACAGGTA
>CAYREJ010000054.1:0-12129 GCA_964423235.1 uncultured Acidobacteriota bacterium
GTATCTGGTCAGTTTTCTACAAAATTATTATTTTGAGATTATTTTATGCTTTTTATGCTTTGTAATTTCTTTTAGAATAATTTTATTTTTTCACGCAAAGCTCGCAAAGCACGCAAAGATTATTTTCTCTGCTTAACTTCTTATTTTCTTAGCTTCTTAACTTTCTTTTCCTTCGCTCTTTTCTTTTTTAAGAGGAGCTCATTAGATTCGCTAACTCCTAATAAATAAAAAATTAGCAATGGAAAAATAATCATAGTTAAAAGGCAAAATTATGCTTTCTTCAGATAAAACTTACTAATAACTTTTCACTGTATCTAGCCATTTTTTTATAAAGAAATTAATAAAATTATTATAATAATTCATAAAAATAATGTTTTTTAAATTTAAATCACGAGATTACACGGATTATAACAAGATTTTAAGCACAGAATGTCACAGAAGAACACAGAATTTCTTATTTCTGTGTTATTCTGTGTGCTTCTGTGGCTAATATCTTGTATAAATCTTGTGATAATCTTGTGGTTTAATATCTTTGCTTCCTTTTGTAGAAAACTGACCAGTAACCAACCCGTCAATAAAATAATAAAATAATTTATGATATAATAAGGAAACGAGAAAGGTTAAATAATGAAAATGGATAATAAATTTTTACAAAATAAAATAGCGATAATTACTGGTGGAAGTAAAGGGATAGGAAAAGCAATTGCCATAAAGCTCTCTCAAGAAGGGGCAGTAGTTATATTATTAGCAAGGGGATTAGATAATTTAAAGAAAACCCAAGAAGAAATAAATAAAGAAGGGGGAAAAGCTTATATTTTTAAGGTTGATATTGGAGAAGCTGATCAAGTTTTTTCAGTGATTGAAGAAATTAAAAAACAATTCAATCGGATTGATATATTGGTTAACAATGCAGGAATTGGTATATTTTCTCCTTTAGTGGATTTTGATATTAAAAAATGGCAAGAGACAATTAATACAAATCTTAATGGAGCTTTTTACATAACGAAAGCAGTATTACCGACAATGATAAAACAAAGAGAAGGGGCGATAATTAACATATCATCCTTAGCTGGCAAGAATAATTTTATTAATGGTTCAGCTTATTGTGCATCAAAAGCGGCATTGATTGCCTTATCGGAATGTCTAATGTTAGAAGTAAGGAATTACAATATTAAAGTTTGCTGCATATTACCGGGTTCAGTGAATACAGATTTTGGAGGTAGTAAAGGGAAAGAATGGATGCTAAAGCCGGAAGATATAGCAACTGAAGTATATAATTTTCTTATCTCCGGAGAGAATGCTTTAATCAGCAGGATAGAGATACGTCCGTTAAAGCCTGAAAAATAGAGGGGAAAGATGCTTTTATTAATAGATGTAGGAAATACTAATATTGTGATAGGGCTAAGTGAAAATAAGGAATTATTAAAATCTTGGCGACTTTCTACAGCAAAAAATAGAACTGCTGATGAGCTTGGTTTAATGATTTTAGAATTATTAAGGACTGCTGATGTTTGTCGGGATAAAATTGATGCGGTAGCAATTGCTTGTGTTGTTCCGCCTTTGTTAACTCCATTGAAAGAGATGAGCGTAAAATATTTTAATACTGAGGCATTTATAATTGAACCGGGGATAAGAACGGGGATGCCTATAATCTATGATAATCCGAAGGAAGTAGGAGCTGACAGGATTGTCAATGCAGTAGCGGCAAAAGAAGAATATGGGGTGCCAGCAATTATTATTGATTTTGGAACAGCTACTACTTTTGATATTGTTTCATCAAAAGGAGAATATTTAGGGGGCGTAATAGCGCCGGGGATTACTATATCAGCAGAAGCTCTTTTTCAATATGCGGCTCGGCTGCCGAGAGTTGATATTATTGACCCAAAACTTATCATCGGAAAAAATACCGTCTCTGCTATGCAAGCTGGAATTTTTTACGGATATATTGGCTTAGTAGATGGAATCACTGAAAGACTCAACAAGGAAATAAATGAAAAATGCATTTGTTTAGCTACTGGAGGGTTAGCAGAAATTATCGCACCCTATTGCAAATGCAAGCCAATAATAGATCAAGAATTGACTTTAAAAGGGATAAAAATATTATATGAGATGAATTATGCCCATTCAAAATTCGGAAAATGATAATCCAATATGGCAAACAGAAGAAGGAAAGTATTTTACTGAAATAGAAGAATATTTCAGCAGAAAACGAGCACTCCCAACAATCCTTAGTCCGAACGAATGGTTCCTTATAAAATCTTGGTATGATGAAGGTATTCCTTTATCAATAATAAAAAAAGCCATTGATAAATTTGCTGATAAAAAGGAGTTTGAAGAAAAAAGAATCTCCCTTTTTTATATTAGAAATGAAGTAATAAAAGAATGGCTCAGCTATAAAAAATTTTTTTTTCGGGCTTCTATTTCCAAATCTACACAGAATAATTTTGCCATAGATAAAAATTATGTGATTGATTATTTAGATAATTTATCAAAATCTTTAGAAGCTTCCATTTCATCTCTTCCAACAGATTTGAAACCATTAATTGACATATTAAAAAAGACAAGCAAATCGATTCTTAGACTAAAATCAAAAATCACAAAAATTGAATTATCAGCAGAAGAAATAGATCAATTAGATAATAAATTAATAGCTTTAGAAAATTCCTTGATTAAGAAAATCACTAATAAATTATCCAGCGATATTTTAAGCAAACTCATAGATGAAGCAAAAGAAATATTATGCAAGTATGATAATTTAAAAGGGACAGTTGCATATAGTAAAATTATCAAAGCTTATATAAAGAAGAGTCTTCTCAAGAAATTGAATTTACCGAAATTTAGCATTTATCATGATTTAATGATATCAGTTAATCGGTGAATGGGTGGAAACATTTGCAGCTTCAATATTAGCTTCCGGAAGTTTAGTTATAAAATCTAATAAAAAGTGTGCATCTTTATATGGGATAACTAAAGTATCATTGCTTAAAAATTGAGCTGAAGAATTAGGAACCAATTTTAAAATTTGCCAAATGAAATTTGGATTTTCGGTAATTTGTGGGATGAGGTGCCAAGATAAATATATTTTATTATCTTTTTGAACTATCTTTTTGATTGCTTTTTCTTTAGATAAAATCTTTAATTGGCTAAGGTAAAATAAATTTTCTACTTGAGATGGCAATTTGCCAAATCTATCAATCATCTGATTTTTAATCTGGATTAAATCTGAGACTTTTTGGCAAGAGGATATTTTTTTGTAGAAAAGCATCCTAAGGTTTTGGGAAGATATGTAGGATTTAGGAATTTGAGAATCTAATTCCAAAGAAATTTCAGTATCCAATTTAGGAGGGATGGGTAGGTTCAATAATTTTTTAGCTGTCTCATTTAAAAGATGGCAATAAGTTTCAAATCCGAGTTCAACTATATGACCGTGTTGTTGTTTACCGAGTAGATTCCCGGCACCTCTTATTTCTAAATCCATAGCAGCTAATCTGAAGCCGGAACCTAATTCAGAAAATTCTTTCAAAGCAGCTAATCTTTTTCTTGCTAAAGGTGTCAGAGCAGATTCATCAGACACAATAAAGTAAGCATAAGCTCTTCTTGATGATCTACCTACTCTACCCCTTAACTGATATAATTGAGATAGACCAAATTTATCTGCATTATTTACTATTATTGTATTGGCTCTCGGAATATCAATGCCATTCTCAATAATTGTGGTGCTTACTAACACATCATATTTATAATTTACAAAATCAAACATTATATTTTCTAATTCTTTAGGATGCATCCTACCATGAGCAGAAACAATTTTAGCATGCGGACATAATTTTACTAATCTTTGTTTTACATAAGGCAATGTCTCAATATCATTATGGACAAAGAATACTTGACCTTCTCTTTGAATTTCTTTTTCAACAGCAGAAGCAATTATATCTTCATTATATTTTATAATATGAGTCTGTATAGCTAATCTGTCTTGAGGAGGGGTCATCATAACGCTCATATCTCTTATTCCCATCAATGCCATCTGAAGCGTTCTCGGTATTGGCGTAGCTGTCAGCATTAATACATCTATATTTTTATATAATTCTTTAATTCTTTCTTTTTGCAATACACCGAATCTTTGTTCTTCATCAATTATTAACAAACCTAAGTCCGCAAAAATAACATCTTTAGATAATAATCTGTGAGTCCCTATAACTATATCAATTTTGCCTAATGATATATCTTGCAATATATCTTTTAATTTATTTTGTGCAGTCAAACGGCTAACCATTGCGATTCTAACAGGAAATTGCTCAAATCTTTTCTTAAAGGTTTGATAATGCTGAAATGCCAGTATCGTTGTTGGAGATAACACAGCTACTTGTTTACCACTAATAACAGCTTTAAATGCTGCACGCATCGCCACTTCTGTCTTACCATAACCAACATCACCGCATAACAACCTCTCCATCAATTTATCCGATTCCATATCTTTTTTAATTTCTTCAGTACAAAGCAATTGATCAGGCGTCTCTTCATATTCAAATAAGCTTTCAAATTCCCTTTGAAATTCATCATCAGGTAAAAACCTTATCCCCTTCATTGATTGGCGATACGCATACAATTCTACTAATTCTTTCACCATAGTTTCTATTGCTTTTTTCGCCTTTTGTTGCTTGAGCTGCCAAGTCCTTCCACCTAATTTATCTAAAGTAGGAATAGTATCTCCAGAGCCAATATATTTTTGAACAAGGTTCAAAGATTCTACTGGAACATAAAGAAGGTCCCCATCCGCATATTCAATAGTCATCACTTCTTTGTTCCGTCCGTCAATGTTTAAATAATTTAATCCTCTAAATATCCCTATGCCATGATTAATATGAACTACTAAATCCCCCACAGAAAGATCCTGAAGATCACCATGAAATATTTCTGTCGTTATCTCATATTTTTTGTCTAAACTCCTATACTCTCCATAAATGTTTCCTTCTGAATAAAATCCTAAACCTATATCATAACTAACAAAGCCTTTCGGCAAATCTCCTTCAATTTTAATTATCCTCCCTTCAAGACTTTCTCTTTCAAAATCTATTGAATAATAATCCACTAACCCAATCTCTTCTTCCCTTAAAGCTTCAGTTAGCCTTTTTGCTTTTTCAATCCGACTAAATACTAAAAAAGAATTCAGCTTGTTTTTGTAATTCTCTTTTAATTCTTTTGCCAAAGAATAAATATTCCCTTCAAATTTTGTAGAGGCTTTTGAATTAATCGATATCAAGCTTTCTTCAAGTGTTAATTTGCCTTCTTCAATATCGCTAAAAAAACCATTAAAACTATTAAATTTCTCATCAATTTCATCCGAAGCAAGAAATAAATTATTTATCGGGAAATCTAATATTTGTCTATTTTTATATTTATCCTCAGTCTCCTTTAATTTATTTAAAAAATTTTTAATCTCACCTCTAATAAATGCAGGTTCATCAGCAATTCTTATACAATCAGATGGTAAATAATTAAAAACGGAAACTAAATCATCAAAAAATAATGGAATATAATCTTCGTATCCTGCAAATGAACCTTCTTCCCATAATTGCTCAATAAGTGCACTCTTCTCTTTATCTAACCTTACTCCATTTTCATCTAATATTTTTTTTAACTTATTTTTAATGCTATTTGTAATTATAAATTCTCTACAAGGCAATATTATGAATTCATCAATTTCTTGAATGGAAATTTGAGATTTAGCATCAAAGCTTCTTATTTGTTCAATTGTATCGCCAAAGAACTGTATTCTGATAGGATTTGAATGTGCGGGAGAATAAACATCTATTATCCCCCCTCTCACAGAATATTCACCATAAGTATATACTTCTTCCCTTAGCCTATATCCATTATCCTCCAGAATCTTTAAAAATAATTCATAAGGCACTTCTTCTCCTTTTTTTATGCAGTAGCAAGCTTTTCTAAAAACATCCGGAGGAATTAATTTTCTCATTACTGACATAATAGGAAGCAATAATATAAATTTTTTAGAATAATTTAGATGCCAGAGTGTTTTTATTCTTTCCCAAATTATATTTTCATGAGTCTTAACAGGAATAAATAAATCTCTATCGTAAGAAGGAAAAGTTAATAATATCAAATCTCTTTCCCTGAATAAGTTAGCATAGAAAGCAAGAGCTTTTTTAAATTCTTCAATTTCTTTTTCATCGCTTAAAACTAATGCTAAGGGTTTTTTGATTACAGAATAAATAAAAGCAATAAGGAATGGTTTGAATTCTTTGACTGCCCCGGCTATATAAGCATCTCTGCCTGAAATAAGATTTATTAATTTTTTAAGATTCGGATTATTTAATAAAATTTCAATTAGATTCATCAATCCTCTTTTTTTAAAGAAAATTCTATAAGAAAATTTATTATTTTTTAATTCAATAATCAATTTGATTTGTGTCAACTAGTCAGTTTTATTCAAAAAACTAAGCAAAATTGTTATTATACTTCATAAAAATAATATCATTTAAAATTAAACCACGCGATTACACAGATTATCACAAGATTTCAGCCACAGAATTTCACAGAAGAATACAGAATTTCTTATTTCTGTGTTATTCTGTGCCCTTCTGTGGCTAATATCTTGTGCAAATCTTGTAATAATCTTTTGGTTTAATATCTTTCCTTGCTTTTGGAGAAAACTGACCAGTTAGGTGGAAAAAGTATAAGATTTTTCTATTTTTAAAATCGTGAGCAGTTATCTCTAATATGGATTCAGGACTTCAACTGCATCTATATCAGCGCCGGGATGAGGAGGGTCCAGTTCACATACAGCCCATTGCGGCATATTGACTCTTTCCATATCATATATACGAGCATATCTTGCCCATTGAACTCCATTACCGGAAAATTCAAATTCGCAGGAAGCTGAGAAATATGGAGTAGGTATATTGCAAGCTCTTATTCCGAGAAAATGCCAGGGACCTTCGGGGGTTTCTGCAACAGAGACTCCAACTGCTTCATAAGATACAGTTTGATAAACTTTTATCTCGCTTCCAGCTCCTTGCTTCATGCATCTACCCATTCTAACTGTTATCCATCCATCAATTCCTAATGAAACAAATCCTGTATAAGAATCCGGACCAGTTGGCATTGCATCCGGCGGACCTAAAGCTTCATTCACATTTCTATATGTATTATATCCATTACAAGTTATATTAGATTCTATTACCTCTACCGCCCATTTACTTCCTTGTTGAAATTTTGAACAATCTTCTGCTATATAAAATGTAATAAAATCAGTATATAAAGTACTCTCCAAATCCCCGAAAATTCTCCTATAAGCATTGGCTCGCCACCTATATAATCCTTCTTCAAAATTGCTGGTTATTATAACTTGAATGATTTCGGGCTGAGCTGCTACATCTTTACTCCAAATAGGAGCTGATAAATTATCGCCTCTATATATTTCAAAATGATAAATATCACTAGGCTGTGTAAAATTTTTAGAAGCTCTTACTTTTAATATAACTTTTTGATTTAATTCAACTTCATTCTCTAAGGGATACAAAGGCTCGGGTGCTTTGCTTGTAGAACTAATAATAAAAGAAAAGGATACAGAAAATGGCGTTTCTCTATCTCCTTTTGTTGCTTTTACCCTCCAATAATAAGGAACATTTTCAGCAAGATTCTTATATAATTTTAAGGATGTAGTTCCATATCCTGCTTTAACAGATTCTTGTATCTCAATATTACGAAAAAGTTTATCTGTTGCTATCTGAAAAATATAAATACTTTGGTCATCATTGTATTCTTTTGCATTCTTTACTTCTAAATTGATTTGGAAGTTAGAAATAACAGCTCCATCTTCTGGAGATATAGGAAAAGGAACTTCTCCATTATATACTAATGGAGTTAGTGGATTATTTTTAGAACATCCTATTATAAAAATTAATGATGCTATTATTAAAACAATGAAAAATTGTTTCATAAAAAATTAAAGTTTTTTATTATACATCAAATGAACATCCCCGTCAATACAGCATATTTGCTTTAACCTATCACATATAACCTATCACCTATTACCTATCACCTACTACCTATCACCTATTACCTTTGCGAGCTTTGCGTCTTTGCGTGAAAAAATTATTTGTATATTTAGCCACAGATGAACACAGAATAACACAGAAGTATTTATTTTTAAATAAGAAGGAGATTCAAAAAAAATAAAAGAGAAAACTTTCTGTGTGATTCTGTGCAATTCTGTGGCTAAAATTAATTTAGAATTAGCCACAGATGAACACAGAAGCACACAGAAATATTGTTTTTTATATAAGAAGCAGATTACCTCTCACTTCTCACCTTCTACTTTAGATAGAGCTTGTAAAACTTTGTCAATATTATCAAACCAGTAATTTCTGTAACCACTTCTTGGAAGCTTGTTTATATCATCAGTTCGCAAAAATAAATATACCATCACATTTAGATTTCCGCTCTTAAAAACCTTTTTCCTGCCGTCATCATTTTCAAAAATCATTCTATACCCATCTACCTTGTGCATATAATCTGTATGCTTTGTCCCTTTTGGATCAATGAAAACAATAAAGTAATTATCGCTATTTTTTAACCAGAAAACAAAATCAGGCTTAAACTTGCTGATTCTATTTGTATCTGGATTATAGTAAGGAATGTAAACTTCATCAAGGGATTCGTCCAGTTTACTGAAAAGCCACCAGTCAAATTTTTTAAACCCATTGCCGTCTTTTAAATACTTCTCCAACTCATTTATAAATTTTACTTCACTCTGAGTTTTAATTATATGTTGTATGTAATCTATCTTTTCTTCATCAGATAAAATAAGAGGCAGGTAATAATGATTGGCAACATATTTAATCTTGATTTTTCTACGATCGCTTTCAAAAACTATTTCATTTTTTAATTGCTCTTTCTTTCTATCGTATTCCTCTTGTAGGATTTTCCCATATTGTTCTTGCAGTTCTTTTACCTTTAGTGGATAATCTTTAACTGTTTCAATATCTTTTATTATTTCATCAATATTTTCAAGATAAACCTTTATATTTTTAAAATGCCTTATCTCTTCATCTAATTTTTTAAATTCTTTCAATTCTTCTGGAATTACACTAAAGTAATCAAAGAGTCTCTGAACTAATATATGAATGTTCTTAAACCCTCGCTCTTCATATTTATAGTGCTGTTCAGGAGCATATAAAGTTTTTCTCAATATCTGGACCTTTTCTGGCGTAGTATCATAATTCATAAGAAAAATCCTATCATCATTTATATACTCAGAATACTTCTTAAGGATTTCAAAATCCATCGCTGAAATCTCAAATTTAGTTAACTCTTGTCTCTTCATAATGGGACAATCTGCCAATTTATAGACAGGTATTAAAAGAGGCTGTTTGGAGACATATTTGTTTACAAAAAGGGAAATCGGCTGACCCTTCTTCTTTTTCTCCTGCTTAAGTTCGCTGATAACTGTTAGCAAGGCATTTCTATTTGTGCCAAAAACAAACAATGTTTCTAAGGGAAGACAAAAATCCTTTATTCTGCCAAATAGATCATCGCCTACTTCATTATTATTATAGAGCTCTATTAACCTTCGTCTTTTATTGACTATCGGTTCTATCCTTATACCTCTTCCAACGGATTGCAGAATAAATTTTCTGGCATCTGTCCCTGTGCCGATATTGATAAAATTTATCATATTTGGTCTGTTAGAATCCCAACCCTCATAAAAGGCACGCGAGCCCATTAAGATATTAATGGGTGAATCATCTCGGTTTATCCTCTCAAAAAATCCTTCATCCTCAAATTGATGATTAACATTAAATCTGTCTAATTCTTCTTTTAGCCAACCGGGTATATCTCCGGTTTTACTCAAAGCAAAATGTTTATCAGATGTAGTGAGTTTAAATGCAACCTGCTTTTTATCAGATGGTCTGAAGGAAATTTCAATCTCACCTGGACTATCAGAATTGTAAACATGCTTCCACACATCCTCAATAGTAATACTTTTGAATACTTCTTCATCTATCTCTACCCTTTTTCCATCCTCAAAAACAAATTCAGGCTCTCGTCTCAATTCATCCAATAATTCCTCTATGGCATCTTTAAAAACCTTATCTTCTAAATCTGCCTTCCCGATTCTCTCAAGTTCTCTGAAGAAGAGTTTCAAATCTGCATCTTCCTGATTGACAGAGTTGACGAGTGTTAAAAGTAGTGGCTTATGGTAAAGCCTCTGGTCTAATTCGCTTATCTTCTCATAAAACTTCCTTATGAATGTCAGAAGGATCAAAGATTTTAAAACTATTTTCTGTTTTTCATCTCCGCTGTAATCTTCATCTTCTCTAAATGCCCTTATTTCCTGCTTCAATATGCTGATATGCTTACCATAACCTGCTTCAATAAATGAAGAAAGGTTAAACTCAAATGCAGTAGTGATAACATCTCTTGGGTCAGTAAAGGTAGCAGAGAAATTAAACAAAAACCCATTTCTTGAAAGAATGGAATATATATGCTGTCTTTTAGAATCCTCTTTATCTCCTTTATGTGCTTCATCTAAAAATATATACCATCTTCCTCCATTGTCATAATTTCTAAAATCAATTATCTTCTCCTTCTGCTCAACTCCAATGTTATCAGACCTATAGTAAAATACCGTTGTTATAAATAAAGATTTCTGCCTTTTCACTTCAGGGTATTCTTTTAATTCTCGCAGTTCAATCTTATCTGTGCTCGCATAGTTTGCTTCACTTACCATCCTTTTAAACTGCTCAATCAAATCGTCTCTGTGGGTCAAGAATAAGATATCGTGTTCAGGGATTTCTCCTCTATCCATAAGTTGTTTAAGGATTTGAATAAGTTTGATAATAACAAGTGTTTTACCACTTCCTGTTGCCATCCAGAAACACATTCGGTTTATATAATTCCAGTAAGGAACTTTCCCATCTTGAGAAATATAATATTCAGCAAGCAAATTGTATATTTTTCTACTGCGCTTATCTAACCTTATATCTAAATCTTCTTCCAAGCCATTATCTTTATACCACTCAAATAATTTCTTTTTTCTTTCCTGATTGACTTCCAGCTTTTCTCCATTCTCAAAATCTACTAAATCTTCATAGTATTTCCATAAGACCTTCAAAGCATTCTCAACAGCTCTTTGCTGAAAATCCCACAACTGCTTATCTTTAGAAAAATTTTTTAAGTCAAAGGAGTTCCAACTATAAGGTAGAATTGATAGGCTTATGTCTTCAACAATATCTTGTAAAAAAGTTTTTATCATATTACTTTTTACCTTTTTCTAAAATGTGTTTCATCTGAAATTCCAATGTTGGTAATTCATGTTTAATAATGCGCCATACAATTTTTAAACTTATATCAAAATACCCATGATTAATTCTGTTTCTGAAATCTATTATATCCTGCCAGGGTATGTTGCTATACTTATCCTTTACATCGTTAGGGATATTTCTTGCTGCTTCTCCAATTATTTCCAAGTTTCTAATTACCGCATCAACTGTTTTACTATCACTTCTAAAAGCTTCAAAATCCTTTTCATCAATATATTTATCAATTTTTCCAATACATTCTAAGATATCTTCTATAAAAAGTTTCCATTCTCTTTTAGACATAATAAATTTCCTCCATTATATGCTTTCTCCTATTTGGTTTAATCGCATCAGGAGTCACTAAATCTACCTTTAAATTCAGAAGTTCCTCAAGGAATCTTGCAAGCCTAAAAAATTCAAAGCCCACCGGTTCTTTAAATTCTACCAGAATATCAATATCACTTTTATCTGTCTGTTCGTTTCTAACATAAGAGCCAAATATAGCTATACTTTTTACTTTAAACCTTTCTTCTAATTCTTGCCTGTGCTGATTGATTACCTCTTTTATTTCCTCAAGTTTTTTCATATCTCTACCACCATATCAAAGGCTTAATAAGTTTATAATCCAGATTTTCTATATCTACTTCTTCCCCATCCTCAAAAATCACATTTTTGACTTTCTTCTTATTCCTGAACTTCATCTCTCAATAAACCCGGCAAGATAAAAGGCATTGGCTAAACCACAAATTATCTTAAGAGACTCATCCTGCCAGGATGAATTGAATTCAATCTTGTGAGA
>CAYREJ010000055.1:0-6694 GCA_964423235.1 uncultured Acidobacteriota bacterium
CATAAAAATAATGTCGTTTAAAATTAAACCACGAGATTACACAGATTATCACAAGATTTCAGCCACAGAATTTCACAGAAGAACACAGAATTTCTTATTTCTGTGTTATTCTGTGTCCTTCTGTGGCTAATATCTTGTGTAAATCTTTGATAATCTTGTGGTTTAATATCTTCCTTTGCTTTTGGAGAAAATTTACCAGTTGCTTCCTTTTTTCTTGAAAAAATTTTTTAGTATTTCTAAAATATTAAATTCTTTAATATATATTTGAAAGGAGGAAAATATGAAATTTCTATTGATTGCACTGGCTTTAATGATTTTTTTTAACAAAGCCTATGCTTTGGAATATGGGAATGTGAAATCTTCTGATATACTTGCCATAGCTGAATTTAAGAATAGGTATGAGCAATTTCAAATTTCAGCAGATAAAATTGAAAAGATAGGCAAAGCTTTGAAGGGATTAAAAATAGAAGTTTATTTTGGAGATTGGTGTCCGGATAGTGTTGAAAATGTGCCACCTTTCATAAAAATAATAGAAAAAATAGGATTAAATGAAGGTAATATTTCATATATAAATGTGCCAAAGGATAAATCTAAGAGACCGAACTCATTAAAAGAGAAAAAAATAGAAAGATTACCGACTTTTATATTTTATAAAGAGAATAAAGAAGTTGGAAGGATAATTGAGCATCCCACTCCAACTCTTGAAGATAATATAATTGAATTATTTGGGAAATCGGTGAATTAGTTTTATTGGTTGATTTCTTTTAGTAAATTTGCAGCATTATTTAATTTATCTGCAATAAAAAGGACATAGCGAATATCAACATTAATGCTTCTTGTTAGATTTGGATTAAAGTAATAATCACTGTAAATGCTTTCGTAATTACCATCAAAGAGCAGTCCTATAAGTTCCCCTTTGCCATTAAGAACTGGACTTCCTGAATTACCACCTGTGCTATCATTGGTCGTCAAGAAATTAACCGGCACATCATTAATTATTGGGTCAATGTAATTGCCAAAATCTTTTTTTTCATAAATTTCTAAAATTTTTTGAGGAGCATTGAATGGTTCTTTTCCGGTATTTTTTTCAATTAATCCTGTAAGAGAAGTTATGTATTTATACATTATTGCATCTTTAGCTGAATATCCTTTCACTTCTCCATAATTGAAACGAATAGTTCTATTAGCATCCGGATAAAGCCTCTTGTTTCTCCAAAGTGAAATACCTTCCAAATAAATTGGCATTAAACGAGTTGTAGCTCCAGATAGCTCTTTTTCTTTAGTTCTGATATATTCAAGCTCCGATTCTAATTTTGATGCAAATTCAATAAAAGGATCATTTATCTTTAATAAATCTTTTCTTTTCATCCCTGCAAATCTTAATCTTTCTTTAACATCAGCTAAATTAGAATTCTTGTAAAGATTATCTACAAATTTCTCTATGATTTCTTTAACTGATTGATTTTCCTTGCCTTCAACTAAATCATTTATTACTTTAAATCTTCTTTCTTTAGGTAATTGAAGAACCTCTTTAATAAAATATTCAAAAACTTCTTTATCTGCTTCAGGAACATAATTCATTTGAGAAACTTTTAGCCTTAAAAGAATGTTTGGGACATCTCTTTCTTGATAGCCTAATTCTCTCTCCATATCTTTCTTCTCATTTTCTAAAGATAATTTGTTAATAGTTATCGCCCAATTCAGCATTTGGCAAGCATAAGAAATGAATCGCATCAAAATGCTTCTTTCCTTAATTTTATCTTTCTCTTCAACTATTTTCTTTAATTGAGGTAATATATTCGCATATTTTTTCTCCATTTCACTATTCCCTTTTATAAAATTTAAGAATGCAGCCTCTTCATTTTTCTTTTTATCTAATAATTTGCTCTTGATTATTCCTTCTAACATCCCTTGATTATTCTTTAATACATTGCTAAAAGATTTTATTAAAGAAGACAATCTTACTTTAGCTTCTTCATTTTCTTTAGAATTTTTTTCAAGTATATTAATAAGGTCTTCCGCAATTTTAATTTGGTAGGGATAGCGAAAATTTTGATCCAATTCTACATCATAAGATGTTAGTCTTCTCATAGTTCTTCCAGGATACCCTATAATCATTGTAAAATCACCTTCTTTTACTCCTTCTTTGGAAATTTTTAAATATGCTTTAGGATGGTATGGAACATTATCTTTTGAATAATCTGCTGGCTTTCCGGATGGGCTTACATAAGCCCTTAAAAAAGAAAAATCTCCTGCATGTCGTGGCCACATCCAATTGTCTATTTCTCCACCATAATTTCCTATTGCATCTGCTGGAACATATACTATTCTTATGTCTCTTAATTTTAAATATTTAAAAAGATAGTATTCCATTCCATTATTCATTGCTTCTACTATACATTCTATTTCCCCAGGCTTCTCTTCTCTTTTAATAATTTCTTTTATTTTTTTCTCAATTGCTTTATAAAGCTTCAAATCCCTCATATTATTTTTTATTACAGATTTGACTTCCTTTGAAACATCTTTCATTGATAAAAAGACATAAGCTTGATAGCCGGGTGCAGGGATTTCTTCCTCAAGAGTTTTTGCTAAAAAACCACTCTCTATGTAATTATTTTCAGCAGTGCTAACTCTTTGTATTGCAGAAAAAGCTACATGATGATTAGTTATAATTAAACCATTTGGAGAAATGAATGAAGCAGTTCCTCCTCCTAAATTCATTACTGCATTTGCTAAACCTGTCCCTTGCTCATTATAAATTTCTTCCCATGATAACTTTAATCCTTTGGCTTTCATTTCTGCGTATAGATTCGGATCTATCTTATCTAATAGAAACATTCCTTCTTCTGCTTTGATAACCATTGAAAAAATTATAAAGAAAAAAATAATTAAGAATCTCTTTATCATTTTACCCTCCTAAAATATTTTGCTGCTTATGCACTATAAATTATAAACTAATTATTCTTTATTGTGTTTATAAGAACTTTAATTCCTTTCTAAAGTTTTAATATTTTACCACTAAACCAGTAAAATAGTAAATAACATTATTAGTCAGTGTTCTTTGTGGTTTCAAATTATTTAACCACAGAGCACACAAAGCTATCACAAAGCTTTTATTTTGAAAAATTTTATTAATTTTGGGGAATCATGAATGATTATAAGCAAAAAGCAAAAATAAATATTATCTGAAAATCATAATATTAAATGATATTCTTGGAGAAAACTGACCGGTTGACATTATCAGAGCTTTTATAAAATAAAAATAGCCATTTGACGGTTTAGATTTTATAGAGTTTTACCTTATAAAATAGATTGAATATTAATATGAAGTTTGCTACTATATAAAAAAAATGAATTATTCTATTGAAAAAGAATTATTGGAGAATCGTAAAAAGAATTATAAAATTGGGGGACAGAATTTAGAGCCCCAATATAAAATATATTGTAAATGCCAAAAATGCTCTAATATAATAAGTTCTTCAATTGAGAAAATGCCAGATTATTTTTATCTAAATATGGAGGAATTAAAATCAGCAAGCCAATTCATATTTAATAATGAATTTAAAGAATTTGAGTGTTCCTTTTGTAAGAATATTATAAAAAAAGAACAACAATTATACGCCCATTTCTTTTTTTTCTTATTACCTCTTGATTATGATTTAGTAATAGAGATAGCTAAAATTAATTCTGAAGTTCATTGGTCTTATGCTCTTATAAATAATTTAGGAGAACAAATAGAAATTGATTACGAAGAAGCGGAAATGAACTTTTTTCACCCTCTTAATACCTTATTTAGAAAAGGACTTAGAGAATTCAAAAATAAAAATATAACGGTTGCTTTTAAAATTTTTAAGAAAGTTTTGCTTAAGGAAAGAAGATGCAAAAAAGCATGGCTGGAGTTAGCAAAATGTTATTTTCTTTTAGGAGGAGAAGAAGAGGCTCTTAAAATAATTGAAAAGCTTTTAAAGGAAGAGCCTGAAAATATAGGAGCTTTACTCCTAAAGGGATGGATAAGTTATAGTAATAGCAATTTTACAGAAGCTGAAATAGCTTGCAAAAAAATAATTTCTGTCTATCCTGATGTAGCTGATGCATACTATTATTTGAGTTTGATAAAATTGAGTGAAGGTAAAAACGAAGATGCGCTTAAATTTTTGAATAATGTAATTGAAATTGACCCCAATTATGCTGATGCCATTAAATTGTATTATTTAATAAATGAATCTTATAGGAAGGAAGAAGGAATAAAAGAATGAAGAAAGCTCTTATTATTTGTATTGCTGTATTTATTTTATTATTTTGTAATAAAAAAGAGAAAAGTAATATTTTTATAGCTGAAGATGAAAATATTTATTTTAGCTTAGAACTACCTTGTAAGGATGAGATGGTAAATGAAATGAGCAATCTTATTCAACAATTGCAAAAAAGAATAGGGAATAATTTCAATCCTATATCAAATATTACTTTTGGTAAATTAACAATAAAAAATAAAAGCAAGCTTTATTTAAATGCCGATAAATCTTCTATAAAGGTAGTATGTGATTTAAAAGGGGACGGAAAAAAGGAAGGAATTCCCATTGATAAAATATTTGATTTAGTTCGTTATGAAGCGAGTTCTCGAAATCATAATGTAATTTTTTATTATGAAAATGGCAAAAATGAATTTACTTATAATGATTTTGAAGATAAATTTATTTTGAAAATAGTAGATAATAATGACTTGATAAAATTAAGATTAATGGAATTAAAGGAGGACTGGATCAGAGTTTCTAAAGAAGGTATAAATCCCTTTTTAATAATCATATTAAAAGTAGAGAAGAAAGGAGAGAAAAAGCATAGAGAATATGATGAATATAGATTAGAAGTCATTAAGAAAGATAGTGGCACAATTAAGTTTGTTAATTTAGTAGATGAGTTAAAGAATTTTCAAAGGGAAATAGCTAAAAATATGGAAGCTTCCAAAAGAGATATTAATCTCTACAATAAGAATGTAGAAGTTTATAATAAAGCAGCAGAACTTATTAGAGATATAGTTTTCCTGCAAGATGAAAATGAATATAATTTTTATTATTTAGAAGGTATTAAAGGCGAGGATATAAAGGAGATTATAATAAAGGGAGGGGATTATAAAGGGGTTGGGAGAGAACTATTGAATAAAATGAAAAAAAATGATAATATGCCACTTTTACCTGATTCTCAATTCCAAACATATTATGGTTTTAAGGATTTAGATAGGAACAAAATAGAGAATGCATATATTCATATTGGAGCATATAAAAAAGAATTAAAATAATAAGGAGATGGAGATGATAATAGGAATTAATGAAAAGGTACCTAAGATAGATGAGAGCTGTTTTATAGAAGATTCTGCAAGGATAATTGGGGATGTAAGCATAGGAGCAGGTAGTAGTGTATGGTTTTATTGTGTCATCAGGGGGGATGTTCACTATATAAAAATTGGTTCTCGCACGAATATTCAGGATGGGGTAATAATTCATGTAGATGAAGGGGACTATCCGACTGTAATAGGAGATTATGTTACGATTGGTCATAGAGCAGTAATTCATGGTTGTAAGATTAAGAATAATTGCTTGATAGGAATGGCGTCGGTGATATTGAATGGTGCTATCATTAATGAAAATAGTATAGTAGCAGCGGGAGCAGTAGTTCCTCCTCATTCAGAATTTCCGTCGGAAAGTTTGATAATGGGTGTTCCTGCTAAAGTAGTAAGAAAATTATCAGAGGAAGATATAAAGATGATTAGGAATGGAGCTGATAATTATTGTCGCTATATGAAAATTTATAAAGATATTTATGGAAATAAAAGCGCCTAAAGGAACAAGAGATATAATTGCGCCGGAGATATTTCGGTGGCAATATATAGAAGAAATAGCAAGGGATCATTTCAAAAAGTGTAATTTTATAGAAATTAGAACTCCGATTTTTGAATATCTTGAACTTTTCCAAAGAAGCATAGGAGAAACAACAGAGATTGTAAATAAGCAGATGTATATATTTAAAGATTTAGCAGGGAGAGCTTATGTATTAAGACCAGAAAATACAGCTTCTATTGTTAGAGCGTTGATAGAAAATAATCTGTTATTGAAGCATTCATCAAAAAGATATTATTATATAGCGCCAATGTTTAGATATGAGAGAATGCAAAAGGGAAGATATAGACAATTTCATCAAATTGGCGTTGAGATATTTGATGAGAGACATCCGTTAGTGGATGTAGAAGTTATTCAAGTGGGCTTAACTTTTTTAGAGAAGATAAAATGTTCAAATTTAGAAGTGCAAATAAGTTCAGTAGGATGTAAAAGATGTCGTCCGGTATATAATGAAGCTTTAGCTAAAGTTTTAAATAAATTTGCTGATAAGCTTTGTGAGGATTGTAATATTAGATTAAAGAAGAATCCTCTTCGCATTTTGGATTGTAAGAAACCTACTTGCATAGCTATTGTTAAAGAAGCTCCTTTAATATATGAATATTTATGTGATGATTGTAATGAACATTTTCAAAAGGTTAAATTTTATTTAAAAGAAGCTGAAATTAGCTTTATTCTCAATCCGTATTTAGTAAGGGGGTTAGATTATTATACTAAAACAGCTTTCGAGATAAATTCAGGAAGTTTAGGGAGTCAGAATGCGGTATTGGGGGGTGGAAGATATGATGGTATAGTTTATGATTTAG
>CAYREJ010000055.1:6704-12055 GCA_964423235.1 uncultured Acidobacteriota bacterium
CCGGATGTTTGTGGGATCGGCTTTGCCATTGGTATGGAGAGAGCCATTATGGCAATGCAAGAAGTAAATGATAAATTATATACAGTAGATTATTGCATTATTCCATTAGCTGAAAATGCTTACACGATCGCTTTTAAATTAATGACTGAATTAAGGAGAAAAAATTATATATGTGAAATGGTTTATGAACCGAAAAGTATCAAATCAGCTTTAAGATTTGCTAATAAAATTCAAAGTAAGAAAGCTTTGATTATAGGAGAAGAAGAATTAGCGAATGATTCCTTATCTATTAAAGATATGGAATCAGGAAGTCAGACAATGGAAAAGATTGAATTTTTTTTAAAAGGGATTTAATTTTTAAAATAATATGGGAAGAACAAACTATTGTGGTTCTTTAAATAAAAACGATATAGGGAAAGAAGTAATATTAAATGGATGGGTTCATAAATTAAGGGATTTAGGCAATATATGTTTTGTGGAGATAAGAGATAGAGAAGGATATGTTCAAGTAGTTTTCAATCCGCAGATTGATAAGGAAGCTTTTAGTTTAGCGAAGGAGCTCAAGAACGAATATGTTGTAGAAATAGAAGGGACGGTTATAGAAAGAAGTCCTGAAACTATTAATCCCAATATTAAAACTGGAGAAATAGAAGTTATTGCTAAGAATTTAAAGATATTAAATAAGTCAAAGCCTTTGCCTTTTCCTATCCAGGATGATTTGTTGCCTGCTGATATAATTCGTTTAAAATATAGATATTTAGATTTAAGAAGGAATAAAATGTTTAGGAACCTTAAGCTTCGTAATGATATTACTTTTGCCGTTAGAAAATTTTTAATACAAGAAGGCTTTTTGGAAGTGGAAACTCCTATCTTAACGAAATCTACTCCGGAAGGAGCCAGAGATTATTTAGTTCCAAGCAGAGTAAATAAAGGGAAATTCTTTGCTTTGCCTCAATCTCCTCAATTGTTCAAGCAATCTCTTATGATAGCAGGAATAGATAAGTATTTTCAAATAGCTAAATGCTTTAGAGATGAAGATTTGAGAGCCGATCGCCAGCCTGAATTTACTCAAATTGATATTGAGATGTCCTTCATTGAAGAGAATGATATTTTTTCTCTTGTAGAGAATTTATTAAAGATAATTTTTGAGACAGCTAATTATGATATTTCAATACCTTTCAAGAGATTAACATATAATGAAGCAATGGAAAATTACGGAATTGATAAACCGGACTTGAGATTTAATTGCAAATTAATAAATCTAACTGAGGAGCTAAGCTATTCAGATTTTAAATTATTTAAAGAGGTGAAGGAAAAGGGGGGCGTTATAATTGGTCTAAATGCGAAGGAATGCGCTAAATATTCAAGAAAAGAAATAGATGAGATTGAGCAATATGTAAGGAAATTAGGAGCTGGGGGTTTAATTTCAGTAAAGAAAGAAAATGGTTCAATAAAATCGTTTGTTAGCAAATATGTCTTAGAAGGAATTTGGAATAAGGTTTTTGGAAAGACTAATTTTAATCAAAATGATTTATTGTTCATAGTAGCGGGGGATAAGAATCTTACATATGAAATTATGGGACAGCTAAGATTATTTTTGGCAAATAAAGAAAAATGGATTGAGGAAGACAAATTAGTTTTTCTTTGGGTTACAGATTTTCCTTTATTTGAATATAGCGAAGAAGAAAAGAGATGGGCTTCTAAGCATCATCCCTTTACATCCCCGAAGATAGAAGATTTAGTATATTTGGAGAGCGAACCTTGGAAAATTCATGCAAGAGCTTATGATATTGTTCTGAATGGAATTGAATTAGGAGGCGGAAGTATAAGAATTCATAATCCCGAATTGCAGCAAAGAATTTTTAAAATTTTAGGATTATCAGATAGTGAAATTGAACAGAAGTTTGGCTTCTTCATAGAAGCATTGCAATATGGAGCTCCTCCTCACGGAGGAATAGCCTTAGGATTAGATAGAATAGTAATGATATTAGCTAAAGAAACTAATATTAGGGAAGTAATTCCATTTCCAAAAACTTCAAGCGCTCAATGCTTATTCACTCAATCCCCTTCAGAAGTTTCTTCTTCCCAATTAAAAGAATTAGGTATTTCTATCATTAATGAAGAAAAATAATGTTTATTTTGTTTAAATATGAAAATTATTCAAGAAGAAAAAAATTATAAAGTAATACAAGCTTTAATGGAAGAAATAAAAAAAAGCTTTTATGGGAAAGATGAAACAATTGAGTTATTACTTGTTGGTCTATTAGCACAAGGACATATTCTCATTGAGGATGTTCCCGGCGTAGGAAAAACAACTTTAGCCAGAGCTTTAGCTAAAGCTATAAATTGCTCATTTAAAAGAATTCAATTCACCAGTGATTTATTACCTTCAGATATAATTGGAATTAATGTTTGGAATAAAGAAAGCCAATCCTTTATATTTAAGGAAGGTCCTATCTTTGCCAATATCGTTCTTGCAGACGAAATAAATCGGGGGACCCCAAAAACTCAGAGTGCTTTACTTGAAGCAATGAATGAATATCAAATATCAGTGGATAATGAAACTTATACTTTGCCTAAACCTTTCATCATTATCGCTACGCAGAATCCTTTAGAATTTTATGGGGTTTATCCACTTCCGGAAAATGAATTAGATAGATTCATGCTTAATGTTGAGATTGGCTATCCAAGCTTGGAAATAGAAAGTAAAATAATTATTGATGATTCTCCAACAATAAATGTTGAGAAGACAGAATGTATTTTGGATAAAGTAGAAATTTGTAAAATGCAAAAGCAAGTTATGGAAATATATGTAAGCAAAGAAATTATTGATTATGCGATGAGGATATTAAGAAAAACCCGTCAATATAATGAAATATTATTAGGAGCAAGTCCGCGTGCGGGAAAGCATTTGATTATGGCTTGCAGAGCTTTAGCTTATATGGAAGGGAGAAAGTATGTCTTGCCTGATGATGTTAAAAAACTCGCGAAGCCTGTATTAGCTCATAAATTAATTTTAAAGCAATCTTTAAGTGAAAAAAATAATAAATTAACAGAAACTGTCATAGATGAAATTTTGAGCAAAACCGAGATACCTTAAAAGCGGAGAGGGGGAGAGGATTTAAAAAGAAAGGAAGGAAAATATGAGCGATTATTTTAATTTAAAAGGAAAAGTAGCTTTGGTTACTGGTGGCTCAAGAGGAATTGGACGAGCTATCTCTTTAGCTTTAGCACAAGCAGGTGCAGAAGTTATTATTAATTATTTAAGACACAAATCTAATGCAGAAGAAACCTTGAAGGAAATTATTCAAAAAGGTGGAAATGCTAAAATAATTAAAGCAAATGTAGGCGAAGAGCAACAAATAGATAACTTATTTTCGGAATTAGCAAAAGAATATAATCATATAGATTTTATTATCAGTAATGCAGTCTCTGGGGTTCTTAAACCGATTTTGGAAATTGAAAAGAAGCATTGGGATTGGACAATGAATATAAATGCTGTTTCATTGCTAATTCTTTCCAAGAAGGCTGTGAGTTTTATGAATAACGGTGGGAGAATAATTGCCATTACAAGTCTTGGTTCTCAGAGGGTTATACCGGATTATGCAGTAGTCGGTGCTTCCAAAGCTGCTTTAGAAGCTTTAATTAGATACTTGGCTGTTGAGTTAGCCCCTAAAAATATTATCGTAAATGCAATTTGCCCCGGCGTCGTAGAAACTGATTCTTTAAATTTCTTCCCAAAGAAAGAAGAGATGATTAAAGAATCTTTAAGGAAAACCCCCATCGGTTCTTTAACTACTCCTGAAGACATTGCTAATGTTGTCCTTTTCCTTTGTAGCCCATTGTCAAAAAAAATTGTTGGACAAATTATTGTTGTTGATGGTGGTTATTCTATATTATCTTAATTCCTTTTTAATCCTTTCATTCCATAATAAAATTGCTTTCTTTATGTTTTTTTTATTTCCTATTAGTTCTCCAAGAACATTAAATATGTTTTCAATTTCTTGTGGCTTCACTCCTACATTCATCGCTCCTAAATAATGAGAATATAATTGCTTTTCCCATCCTGTTATAATCAGCATAGTTATAATTAATAGCTCACGCGTTTTAATGTCTAAATACTTCCGAGATAATACCTTGCCATATCCTTCTGCAATCATCCAATTTGATAATTCCGGATGCATATTTCTTATCTTATTTATCAATTTGTTTGAGCTTTTATTATATATCTTTCTAAATAATTTCAATCCTCTCTTTTTCCAAATATTGAAATCTTTGATTGAAGAAATTTTAAATTGCCTTCTCTCAGGAAATAATTCGCTGAGGTGCTCAAATGCTGTTATAGTTGAAGGAAAACCTAAAAATAGATAGCTCATTAATAAAGCCTCTTCTAATTTATTAATATCTGAATTATTTTTTCTTAGAATTAATAATTCTCTAGCAAAATTTTTCCAATCTTTTATAGTGAGGAAAGCAATTAATCTAATTAAAGATTCAGTCATACCAATACTAATTTTAAGCAGAGATTCTTCCTGCAATAGCCCGAGCCATAGTAGCTTCGTCTACATAATCTAAATCAGCTCCTAAAGGAACCCCAAAAGCTATTCTTGAAATAGATACCCCCATTGGCTTTAATACTTTTATTAAATAAGAAGAAGTTGCTTCCCCTTCAATATTTGGATTCGTAGCTATTATAATTTCTTTTATATTTCCCTGTTGAACTCTATTGATTAATTCTTTAATCTTTATATCTTCCGGACTAATGCCGTGCAAAGGTGATAAAGCCCCTAACAAAACATGATAGAGCCCATTATATTCTCTTGTCCTTTCTATTGTAATCAAGTTGTGGGGCTCCTGCACAACACAAATTATAGATTTATCTCTGCTTGTATCTTGACATATAGGACAAATATCTTCTTCAGAAATATTAAAACATTGTTGACAGTATTTGATTTTTTCTTTTGCCTCTGCTATGGCGTCTATTAGCTCCTTAGCTTCATTATAAGGCATTTTAATAATATGGTAAGCTAAGCGAGCAGCTGTCTTTGGTCCAACTCCAGGTAATTTATTCAATTGCTTTTTTAAGTTTTCTATACTTTTTAATTCAAATATTTTTTTGTTCATAATATTTTTTAAAATTATAACACAATTAAATATATTAATAAATAAATTGGATTTAGATTTTTAATCTCTTAACTTCCTAACTTCTTAGCTTTTTTCACTTTGCGCTCTTTGCGTTCTTTGCGTGAGTATTCAAATAATTATTGCACGCAAAACTTATTTTCTGGCATTTATAACAATCATTCTTGCTATTTATTCTTTGAGCTCTTTGCGTTCTTTGCGTGAGTATT
>CAYREJ010000056.1:0-11870 GCA_964423235.1 uncultured Acidobacteriota bacterium
TAATTGCACCAGCTCCCCACATTCCTAAAAAAAATCTATAAACCCATTTAATAAAATTCCTTCTATTTATCATAAAGAAAACCTCTCAAGAAGTTAGTAGTTATTATATCATAAAATATAGGTTATGGGTCATGGGTTATAGGTCATGGGCTAAAAAAATCATAACCTATAATCTATAACCTATGACCTATAACCTATAACCTATAGCCTATTACATTGAAAGATAGTCAGAATTTGTGGAACTCTACAAACTCTCAACTCTATAAACTCTACAAACTCCTATAACCTATTACCTATTATAATAATTTGAAGCTTTGTATTTGCTTATGATTTTTCTTATTATTACCATTAGAATTGCACAAGCTGGAATGGAAATTATTAATCCTACAAAGCCAAAGAGTGAACCGCCTACCATTATTGCTAATATTACAATCACTGGATGAAGCTTAACTTTTTCTCCTATGAGCCTCGGACTTATGATTGTTCCTTCCAAAATCTGGGCAAAAGTAAACACTACAATTATCCATAATATTTTGCTTATGCTTTGATGTTCAATCGCTGATAAAATAATTGCTGGTAATAACCCTACTACTAATCCCAAATATGGAACCATATTAGCCAATCCACCAATTAATCCAATAGTAAATGCCATCGGTACTTGTAAAATGCTCAATCCTAATATGTAAATAGTTCCTAATATTAAAGAAACTATTAATTGCCCTCTTAAAAAGTTCCCTAATACATCATCTATCTCCTTCATTATTTCAATAAAACTGCTTTGATGTTTAATAGGCACTAAATCAATAATTTTTTTATTCATTTTATCAAAATCTTTCAGCAGATAATAAGATACAATTGGAATTATTATAATATTCAAGAAGGCTAAAATAAAATTTGCTAAGCCACTAAACATATGATACAAAAAGCGAATGAGTGGCTCCAATAAACGAGGCGCTTGTTGCTGAATAATAGATAATGCTTTCTGCAATATTACATTAAAGGATTCCGGATACCTTGCCTGTATCTTTGAAAAAATAATTTCAAAATAATTTTCAAGCTGTTTTTGATAATTTGGTAATTTATTTATGATTTTTTGAGCCTGTTCTGAAGCAGTAGGAATTATTATTAGAATAAAAACTATGAAGATAAAAGCTAAAAAGAGTAAAAGAAGCATTATGCAAAGAGGACGGGACTTAATGATCTTTTGAAATTTATCTATAAGAGGATCAAAAATATAGGCTATAAGCCAAGCTACCGAAAGGGGAGCTATAATTGATTTTAGAGCAAATATAAGAAAGATCAGTAAGGCTACTAAGCTTGCTGCAATAATAATAATTTTAATAAATTTTTCTTTACTCATAAGTTTAAGTTTTCAGGGAATGAAGGAGCAAATGAAGCAAGTAATATAAAATAATGCCGCTAAACAAAAGTATTGAATATTTGATACCTTTGAAATTGTTAATTAGAGGAATAAGGTCTGATGCAGCAACATAAAGTGTGATACCGGCGGAGAAAGGCAATGCAATATAAACCAGATTTTTAAGAAAATATGCGATGAAGAAACCGATGATAGTGATGCAGCCAATTAGAGAAGCAGCAATAATAGAGTATTTTTTTGATTTTCCCAAAACGATGACTAAAGAAGATACCGTAAACCCTTCAGGCAATTTATGAAAGAAGATAGCTAAAAAGATAAGCCATCCGATGGGGGCGCTAATAATAAAGCCGGATCCGAGAGAGACCCCATCAAACAGAGAATGCATACTTAAACCAAAGAATGCGGAAGATGCATTAATGAAGGATATCATCAATTCCGGATGGGTTTCTTCGCCAAAATGGAAATGAGGTGAGATAACATGCTCAAAAAGATGAGCCACAAAAAAGCCGATCAGTAAAAAAAGAGGGGCTTTGTTTGATAATTCGAGGCTTTCCGGCATCATTTCTAAAATGGCAACGCTGAGCATAAATCCAGCAGCCAGAGATATTAAAGAATTCACTGCTAATGCATGATGAACCTTTTTCGGGATAAGGAAAGCGCCAGCTACGGTCGCTGCTGCTGCAATGAAGGATGCTATAAGTGCCAGAGTAAAATTATCCATAAAAATTAAGCTCCCCGTAGCCACTTTTTAATGGATTGAAAAATTTTTAGCCCATCATTACTTCCAAGCATTTCTTCACTACTCCTTTCCGGATGAGGCATCATTCCTAATATATTCCCTTGTGAATTTATTATCCCTGCAATATTCAATATTGAACCATTCGGATTTGCTTCTTGTGTAACTTCGCCTTTTTTATTGCAATACTTAAAGATGATTTGCTTATTATTTAATAGGCTATTCAGCTCATTATTAGTATTATAATAATTGCCTTGATAATGAGCAATTGGAATTTTTAATACCTCTCCTTTATCACATAAGCAAGTAAATGGAGTCTCATTGTTTTCAACTCTTAAATGAACATAATCGCATACAAATTTTAATGAATCGTTTATTAGCATTGCTCCTGATAATAACTTTGCTTCTAATAGAATTTGAAAACCGTTGCAAATTCCCATAATTATTCCACCGGCTTCTGCAAATTCTTTTATGGAGCTCATTATCGGGGATAAAGCAGCCATGATCCCTGTCCTTAAATAATCCCCATAAGAAAACCCTCCGGGAAGTATTACTACATCACAATCCCGAAGATCCTTTTCTTTGTGCCAGAGAAATATTACTTCATCCTTCAAGATATTTTTTATTACCCAGTAACAATCATGATCACAATTAGAGCCCGGAAATACTACTATTCCCCATCTTGTCTTCATATCTTGAGCATCTCCTTATTTATAATCTAATCATCCTTCTGAATAAAAAATTCTTCTATTAATGGATTCGATAAGATTCTCTCAGCTATATTTTTCATTTGCCCTTCAATATTTTTATAATTTTCATCCTCAATGGTTAATTCAAATAATTTCCCTTGTCTGACATCTTTAATGAAATTATAACCTAAAGTGTTCAAAACATTTTTAATAGTTTTGCCTTGTGGATCTAATACAGTAGGCTTTAGCCTTACATATACTTTGATTCTATTCCTTCTTTCTTCTTGGAAAACTTTATCATAGATATAATTTCTATATCTGACATAATAGTTAGGATCACAAATCCTTTCTATCTCTTCTTCTTTCAATAATTCTTTTATCCCTTTATCTTTTCTTATAGCTTCCAAGAAATTTTTTTCTTCCCAACCTTTCATAGCTAAATCCTGAACAAGTTTATAAGCTTCTTTTCTTTTTAATCCTTTCTTCATTAATTCCGTCAATAGTCCACTTGAATATATCAAGCCATTCAATAAATTTAAGTTCCTTTTAATATTTTCCGGATAAACATTTATATTTTCAATTATAAAAGACAAAGAATGCAACATATAATCAACGACAATAGAGGCATCCGGTAAAATAATTCTTTCTGCTGATGAATGACTAATGTCTCTTTCGTGCCAGAGATTTTGATTTTCTAAAGCTATGCAGACATAGCTTCTTACTAAGCGAGATAAGCCACACAATTGCTCGCATTTAACCGGATTCCTTTTATGCGGCATTGCTGAGGAGCCCTTCTGTCCTTTTGAAAAAGGCTCTTCTAACTCTCTGGCTTCAGTCCTTTGCAAATTTCTAATTTCAGTAGCTATTTTTTCTACCGTAGAGGCAATCAATGCCATAAGAAATATATACTCAGCATATGTGTCCCTTTGAATTATTTGAGTAGAAATTTCCTCTGGCACCAATCCCAATTTTTTACAGACAATGATTTCTATCTCCGGAGATAAATTTGAATAAGTCCCAACGGCACCTGATATTTTTCCTACTGAAATTCTTTTGTAAGTCTCCTTTAATCTTTCTAAACTTCTTTTAAATTCTGAATACCATAAAGTAAATTTAAGACCTAAGGTTATAGGTTCAGCGTGTATTCCATGGGTTCTTCCTACCATTATTAAATCTTTATATTCATAAGCTTTCTTTTTCAATATATCTTGAAGAATCTTAATTTTCTTTTCTATTATCTCTAAAGATTCTTTCATTAAAAGAGCATTTGCGGTATCTAAAACATCTGAAGATGTCATTCCCAGATGGATATAATTAGCTTCTTTCCCCATATTCTCTGTAATGCTTTCTATGAAAGCTACTATGTCGTGCTGCGTAGTTTTTTCAATCTCTTTCATTTTATCTATATCTAAGAAGAGCCCCTCTTTTATTTTACTTAAAGTATCTTCATCTATATAATTTAATTCTTGCAAAGCTTCACAAACTGCAATTTCTACCTTTAGCCATGTTTTTAGCTTATTTTCTTCAGACCATAATTTTCCCATTTCAGGTAAAGTATATCTCTCAATCATAATTCCTCCATAAACATTCTTCAAACATTCTTCATTAAGCTACCATTATATCATAAAATTTAGGGTTATGGGTCATGGGTTATAGGTCATGGGTTATATTACTCTGGCACCTTAATAGGTAATCGTTATAGGTGCTGGGTCATGGGTTATGGGTGATAGGATATAGGTAAGAAGGTAGGAAACCTCCCAACTTCCTGACCCATGACCTATAACCTATGACCCAGCACCTAATAGATGACCTATAACCCATGACTTTTTACTGCTTTGGTGATATAATACATTTTGGATGAAGTGTAAATATTTTTAAAAAGGAGATGAAAAAGATATGTCAGGTAGAAGAATAATAAAGGCTCCGAGGGGCACTTCCATAAGTTGTCAAAGCTGGCAGCAAGAGGCAGCCTTAAGGATGCTGATGAACAATTTAGATCCTGAGGTAGCTGAAAAACCAGATGAATTGATTGTTTATGGAGGAACTGGAAAAGCTGCAAGAAATTGGGAATGTTTCGATAAAATAGTGGAATCATTGAAATCTTTAAAAAATGATGAAACACTTTTAGTTCAATCCGGTAAGCCAGTCGGAATCTTTAAAACTTATGAAGATGCACCGAGGGTTATTATTTCTAATTCCATGCTTGTTCCTGCTTGGGGAAATTGGGAAGAATTCTGGAAATTAGAAGCACTCGGATTAATAATGTATGGTCAAATGACTGCCGGCAGTTGGATTTATATCGGCACGCAAGGAATTTTGCAAGGAACTTATGAAACCTTAGCTGCTGTAGCAAATAAGCATTTCGGTGGAAGCTTAAGAAATAAATTTGTTTTGACAGCAGGATTAGGAGGTATGGGTGGGGCACAACCTTTAGCAGCAACTATGAATGAAGCTGCTATTTTATGTATAGAAGTTGATCCGGAAAGAATTAAAAGAAGATTAGAAACAAGATATTTGGATAGGATGACAACAAATTTAGATGAGGCTTTAAGGATAGTATTAATTGCTAAAGAGAAAGGGGAAGCTATCTCAGTGGGGCTGTTGGGAAATGCAGCAGATGTTGTTCCGGAGATAGTAAAAAGGGATATAGTTCCGGATGTAGTAACGGATCAAACATCTGCTCACGATGCTTTAAATGGTTATGTTCCTCATCAGATTAGCTATGAGGAAGCTTTGAGATTACGGAAAGAGAATCCCAAAAAATATGTAGAATTGGCAATGGAAGCTATGGCTATTCATTGCAGTGCTTTATTAGAATTAAAGAAGAAAGGTAGTATCGTTTTTGATTATGGAAATAATTTAAGGGGTCAGGCAAAAAAAGCAGGAGTAGAAAGTGCTTTTGAGATACCGGGCTTTGTTCAAGAATACATAAGACCTTTATTTTGTTATGGAAAAGGACCTTTTCGCTGGGTTGCTTTATCAGGAGATGCTAAAGATATTCATCAGACCGATCAGGCTATTTTAGAAACATTTCCGGAAAATGAAGCTCTCTGCCGATGGATAAGATTAGCTCATGAAAAAGTAGCTTTTCAAGGATTGCCCGCAAGAATATGTTGGCTTGGTTATGGAGAAAGAGCTCGTTTTGGCTTAATAATAAATGATCTTATTAAGAGAGGTAAGATAAGTGCTCCTATCGTAATAGGAAGGGATCATTTAGATGGGGGTTCGGTAGCTTCTCCTAATAGAGAAACAGAGAAGATGAAAGATGGCAGCGATGCAATAGCTGATTGGCCTATATTAAATGCTTTGTTGAATACAATCGGAGGTGCAACTTGGGTCTCTGTTCATCACGGCGGAGGCGTCGGTATTGGTAATTCTATTCATGCAGGAATGGTAATCGTTGCTGACGGAACTGATAAAGCAGAAAAAAGACTGGAAAGAGTTCTAACTTATGATCCGGGAACAGCTATTATTAGGCATGCAGATGCCGGTTATCCTGAAGCTATTGAGTTCGCTAAAAAAATGAATATCAAGATTCCAATGTCTTTATAGTTTTACTTTCTAATTTACTAAGCCGGCTCCAGCTTATCCCTTCATACCATATCAAAAAAATTCCCATAATAAGTAAAGGTAAGAAAGAAATAAAATGGAGTAAGATAGCAATAGCAGCAGCAATATTATCTTCTACCCCAAGCCACCTCAAAGATAGTCTGACACCCCAATGAAAACCACCAATTCCTGCCGGCGTCGGTATGGCTACTCCAATCACTAACAATCCTAAAACAAAAAAGCTGGCTGCAAAAGGTATATCCGGTAAAAAAGCCCATATTATAAATGCTGTGCCGACTGAAACTAACAACCAAAAAAACAATGAAATGCTAATTATTTTTACTATAAGTATAGGCTTCTTAAGAACCAAGAGTCCATCTGAAAAAGAATTTGCTAATTCTAATGCTTTATTTCTAAGCCGGCTTCCAGTAAAAAACAAAGCATATTGAATTATTTTGTTAACTATGTTTGGCTTGAATCCCCATAAAATTAAAATGACAATTCCTGAAACAGCAATTAGTAATGCTATCAAGCTTGATTTTTTTGCTAATTTAAACCAAAATGATTTTGTTTCCGGAATCGAAAAGAAATAAATGTATAAAGAGAAATAAGCCAGCACGCATAATAAGTCAATAATCCTCTCCAATATTACTGTTGCTAAAGCACTGGATTTACTTATTTTCTCCCATACCCCTATCAAATAAGGTCTGACTAATTCCCCTAATCTTCCCGGCAGAACAATGGTAACTGTAAAGCTTATTATGATTGCTTTAGCCAGATTCCATAAATTAATTCTTTTCACCGGTAATAATAAATATTTCCATCTCCAAGCCCGAATAAAATAGCCTAATACTCCAAATAATAAACTGAAAATTACATAATAAAAATTAGATTTTCTTAAAGCTATCCATATCTCATTATAATTTTTTATTGAAAGCAAAAAAGATCCTAAAAGGATGATACTGATGATCAAAATTAAAACAAATTTAATCCTATTCATTGAAAATATTTCCGATTATGAAAGTTTTTTTTGAAAACTGAGGAAAAGCCATATAGTGTATTCCTACTAATTTGAAAAGCAACATTATAGGAAAAGCTTATCTTAAGTATCCCAAACTCTTAAGGTCTTCTAATACCTCTTTTTCGGCAGCGGCAGAAGGTGCTGCTTTTTTATTTATTGGTCCGACCCCATAAGTATCAATTAGTTTCTCCTTTCTGAAAATGGAATCTTGAAATATATATTTGAGAGGATTTCCGTCCATGTCTTTAGCTATTGGTTCATTAAGAGCATATAAGATAGTAGGACAAATATCGAACAATGTTGTCTTTTTAATTTTCATTGTTTTTATATCCGGACCTTTGATTATAAGGATGCCAGGAGGCGGCTCTGCTGGGTATTTATGTCCCACTAAAGGATTATGATCATAGCCTCCTCCATTCCATTGAAAGCCGTGATCGGAAACTACGATTATATATGTGTTATCTTCAATTTGTTGAAGTATTCTTCCAATTGCATCATCTGCAAACTTATATGCCGGCAGTAAAGCTTTGGCAAAATTTAAATCAAGCTCATTAATTAATGAATCCATTTTCTTTAAAGAATTCTGGTCGGCGTTCTCTATTTTATCTATGAAAATTTCAGGAACTATTTTTTCTAATTTTTCTTTTTCAATGAAGCGCCAAGCTAAATGAGCGTAGACATCTGTTATTCTAAAAATTACTGCAAAAAAATCAGGTTGCCCTTTTTTTAACATATACAAAGTCCAGTCTAAAACTACTTTATCTTGTGCAACATACATATGTATTTTAGGAAATAATTGAGTAAAAAAAGGAGAAGGAGAATAATATTGCTTTATTTTTTCCGGATAATAAATTTCAAAACCGTATTGAAGCATAGTTGGTATATAATTTTTTGGTTTAGCTAAGAAATTTCTTAACTCAGGTTTTAAATTATCAGGATAAATTAAATCTTGCTCATCAAAAATTGATTCCTTTATCAAGGCGTTTCTTGCTCTATCGCTGATGATAAAACCATTTATTGGGACGGTAGGATAGGTAACCCACCAATTAATTACTCCGACATTATATCCCTTTTTTGCCAAGATTTCCCATAATGAAGCAGCAGTCTTATAATTTCCTGTTATTAGTTGAATCCTTTCAATTTTTTCTTTCGTTTTTTTATCTACATAAGCCCAATCTACTATTCCATGCTTTTCCATTTTTTTGCCGGTGGCTATGGAAGTCCATAAGATAGAAGATTTCGTAGGAGTAAAGGATTGAATTTCTCCAATTGCTGCGCTCTTTATTAGTCTTTCTATATTTGGTAATTGATGCTCCTTGATTAATGGATTTATAAATTTCCAGCTGGCTCCATCCAGCCCAATAATTAGAACTTTTGGTTTGACTAATAAGGAGCGATAAAAAAATAAGGCAGATATTATAAAAGCAAATATTAATATTATATAGAATGAAATTTTCAGCGGTGATTTTCTTGTAAATTTAAAATTCATATTTAAATGTAGGTATAATATCTTAATATGGTAAAAAAAGCAATATTTTGGAGTTTATAGAGTTTATAGAGTTGAGAGTTTATAGAGTTCCACAAAGAATGACTATCTTTCAAGGTAATAGGTAATAGGTAATAGGTAATAATTCCTTTAGCCCATGACCTATAACCCATGACCCATGACCTATAAACTTATTGTAAAAAAAAGAATATTTTGCTAAAATTGTTAAAATAGAAATGATAGTCATTAATAATTAAGGAGGCAGCGATGGAAAAAAAATATGTGTATTTTTTTCAGCCAGGCAATGCCGAAGGTTCAGCAAGTATGAAAGATTTATTGGGAGGAAAAGGAGCAGGAGTTGCGGAGATGTCTAATTTAGGGATTCCAGTTCCTCCGGGTTTTACAATAACTACTGAGGCTTGTCGTATCTTTTATAAAAATTCTGGTAAGCTCCCTCAAGAAATTGAAGAAGAGATTAAAGCAAATTTAAAAAGGTTAGAGGAAATTACAGGCAAAAAATTCGGAGATGAAGATAATCCATTATTAGTAAGCGTAAGGAGTGGTTCTAAATATTCTATGCCGGGAATGATGGATACCATACTTAATCTCGGTTTAAATGATAAAACGGTCATGGGTTTAGCAAAACAGGCTAATAGCAAGCGCTTCGCTTTAGATTGCTATAGGAGATTTATTCAAATGTTTGGGAATATTGTTTTAGGTATTGCTAAGCAAAAATTTGAAGAGATTTTAAATGAAATCAAATCACAATATAAGATGTCTCACGATATAGAATTAAATGAAAATCATTTAGAAGAGTTGATAGATAAGTATAAAATATTAGTTGAGCAGGAAACTGGAAAAGCCTTTCCTCAAGACCCATATGAGCAGCTTTATATGGCAAAAGAAGCAGTTTTTAAATCTTGGAATAATGAAAGAGCGAAGTATTATAGAAAACAATACAATATTCCGGATGATTTAGGAACAGCAGTTAATGTTCAGACTATGGTATTCGGTAATCTTGGTGATAATTCAGCAACGGGGGTTGGATTTACTCGGAACCCTGCAACGGGAGAGAAAATTTTTTACGGTGAATTTTTACCAATTGCGCAAGGAGAAGATGTAGTAGCGGGGATAAGGACACCATATAAAATTTCTCAACTAAAAGATATATTGCCTGAAGCTTATAACCAATTGCAAGAGATAGCAGAGAAATTGGAGAAACATTACAAAGATGTTCAAGATTTTGAATTCACTATTGAAAGAGGGAAATTATTTATGCTTCAAACCAGAACAGGCAAAAGAACATCGAGGGCAGCGGTGAAGATAGCGGTAGATATGGTAAAAGAAGGATTGATAAGCAAAGAAGAAGCGATATTGAGAATAGACCCTCTTCAAATCAATCAATTACTTCATCCGATAATAGACCAATCTGCAAGAAAAGAGGTAATAGCTAAGGGGTTGCCGGCATCTCCGGGAGCGGCGGTGGGGAAGGTAGTTTTTACTGCAGAGGATGCTGTGCGTGCAGCTATTGAGTATAAAGAGAAAGTCATATTAGTGAGGCAAGAGACGGTTCCGGATGATATTCAAGGAATGGATGTTTCTCAAGGAATATTAACAGCACGTGGAGGTATGACTTCACACGCAGCTGTTGTTGCACGCGGTATGGGTAAGCCTTGCGTAGTTGGCTGTGAAGAAATTAAAATATCTGAAGATAAGAAAGAATTTCGTGTCAAGGATAAAATTATCAAAGAAGGGGACTATATAAGTATAGATGGGTCAACCGGAGAAGTTATACTTGGGAAAGTTCCTTTAATTCAGCCTGAATTAACAGGAGATTTTGGGACCTTGCTGGAGTGGGCTGACAGCTTTAAAAAATTGGGTGTCAGAGCAAATGCTGATACTCCCCGAGACGCTCAAATAGCCAGAAAATTCGGCGCCCAAGGAATAGGCTTATGTAGAACCGAGCATATGTTTTTTGCAGAAGATAGGCTCCCTATTATGCAAGAAATGATTTTAGCTAATACAGAGGAAGCAAGAAAAAAAGCTTTACAAAAGCTTTTACCTTTCCAAAAGGAAGATTTTAAAGGCATTTTTAAAGCAATGAATGGTTATCCGGTAACAATAAGATTGCTTGATCCACCTCTTCATGAATTTCTTCCAAGAAGAGAAAGTCTGATGGAAGAAATTTTTGAACTCAAATTAAAATTGAGGGAAGCTAAATCTTTTGAAGAAATAGATGATACAATTAATCAAATTCAATCAAAACAAGCTTTGCTAAACAGAGTAATAGAATTATATGAAGTCAATCCTATGTTGGGGCACCGAGGATGTAGATTAGGATTATCATATCCGGAAATAACAGATATGCAATGCCGTGCTATTTTTGAAGCAGCTTGCGAGTGCATGATAGAGGGAACGAAGGCTCTTCCGGAAATAATGGTTCCTATAGTTGGTTTAGCTGAAGAGTTAGCCATGCTAAGAAAACAGATTGAAGGTATAGCAGAGGAAGTAATGAGAAAATATCAGGTCCGGATATTATTTACTATCGGAACAATGATAGAGCTTCCTCGCGCTTGTATTGTAGCAGATCGCATCGCTCAATGGGCTGAATTTTTCTCTTTCGGAACCAATGACTTAACTCAAACTACTTACGGCTTCTCAAGAGATGATATTAATAAAATCTTACCTTTTTATTTAGAAAAAAATATACTTAAAGTTGACCCTTTCCAGATGTTGGATGAAGAAGGAGTTGGAGAATTAATAAAGATAGCAGTTCAAAAAGGAAAGAAAATAAGAGGGGATCTGAAATTAGGAATTTGCGGGGAACACGGGGGTGACCCAAATTCTATTGATTTTTGCCACAGGGTCGGGCTAACTTATGTATCTTGTTCTCCTTATCGTGTTCCTATTGCGAGGATAGCTGCTGCACAAGCTAATATCCGCCATAGCTTAATGGTAAGTTCTATGGATTATGCTCGGTGAATGAGGTTTGCTAAATTGAATATCAAAAG
>CAYREJ010000057.1:0-11727 GCA_964423235.1 uncultured Acidobacteriota bacterium
TAACTTACAATTTTTGGGGTTCGGCTATATGGTTAATGGGCGGTATTAAATGGTGAATGGATTGAATATTTCATATTTGCTATTGCTTAATCATTGTTATTATAGAAATCGAAGCTTTTTTTAAAACTATTGAGAAGATAAAATTTAAATTCAGCTAAAGGCAGCATTAAAAAGCATTTATAAGAGCCTTTAAAATGGAATAAAATATTTGTAAATCTAAGATTCATCGGCAATCACTGTGGAACTCAAAACTCTATAAACTTTTCTCTTTGGCGAATTTACTTTGTATTTCAGCCCAGAGGCATAGATTTCACAGAGATCAGAGATTTAATTCTTTCTCTAGATTAAAAATTATGCATTAGGGGAAAAATGAAAAATTTAGGAAAAAAGAACATAATTTGGTATAATTAAAATGTAAAAGAAAAAGGATAATAAAATGAGAAGCGCTCAATTACTTTATAAGTTTAGACCTACATGGTATTTTAGCTTAGATGGGCAGCCGAACTATCCTCTAAACAATCAATGGTGGGCTCAATGTGGAGGCTTCCTCTTTGATAAAATGGATCCCGATTTTCCTTATACAGGATGCGGAACATTTAACGAATGTAGTCCACCACAACCTCCAAACCCTTAGGAGGATAAGCATGAGAAAAGGTTTTTTATTGATAAAAATAATATTATTATTTTTCGCACTTACAATTCATAATTCTTGCCTGAATGCTGCTGATTTATTTATAAAAGCAGGACCTATTTTTTTTGCAAGGCAAAATGCTTTATTTAATGCAAGCATTAGCTTAGATTTTAATGTATCTAAAAAAATTCATCTTGATTTAGAATTTTCCTATGCACCAAATTTAAAAAGATATATAGAATATAATTATTATTTGCGCTATGTAGCTCATTCGATTTTTTTTATAAAATTTATTCCATCTGGTGATGCAAAAAGCAAATATAAATCACATTATGCTGTCGGATTGGGCATTGCTATTGAGGGGGTAAAAGAGTATGTAGAATATATTAATGGTTATCTCCTTTTAGCTTTCACATTTGGAAATGAGATTAATTTTTCAAAATTCTCAGTTTTATTCCCCGAATTGAGATTTGTGACTTACAATTTTTGGTTTTCATCAATATGGCTACAGGGCGGTATTAAATGGTGAATGCATTCTAAACTTTAGATTTTAAATTTATTCCTAAAATCACCATTAGCAAATTGGGCATAAATGTAAGAAATAAAATATAAATAAGCAAACTATAAAGTATCGGATCAAGAAGTGCAACAGTATTATAATCTTGAGCCTTTGCAATTTCAGCCCAAGCTTTTACTGATTGAAATTTTAAAATGAATAAATCATTATTCTTATACAGCTCTATCAGAATAATCAAAGATAGAAAATACCCAAAGAAAAAAATTATTCCTAAAGCAAATCTATGATTTTCAAAAAAATATCTCCCCGGAATCAAGATATTAATTATTTTATTCTTTAAAGCTTGTTCTTTTTTGAGACCCTGCTGAGTTATACAAAAAGAATTACGCTGCCGCATTTTTCCATAAAGCAAGAGCAATAATGATGTCATAAATACAATCATTAACTCTGTCTTTAGATAAAATGAAAAAGATTTATTATCCTTAATAAATTCTTTCATATAATATAAATAATTTTTATTCATACTAAACAACCTCATTAATTCTTTATAATCTAATATTTCAAAATACGGCTCTGTGGGCTTATAAGAAGAAAGAAGTAATATTTTGCTTTTTCTACTTTTTATGGCTTCCTCAAGTAAATCTTGATTGCTTGTTAGCAGATAAAGATTATACAAAGAAGGAGCAAATTTTTCATCTATTGCAAGAGCTAATTTAAAATAAGATTCTGCTTGTTGGTATTCTTTCAATTTAAAATGTATTACTCCTAAATTATTATATATTTTAGCTTTTAAAGCCTTTTTAATATTTTTTCTTGAAAGAATAGATTGATATAAATCATAAGCTTTATTGTTATTTGAATTAATATAATTATATAAAGCTGAAAGGAATTGAGATTCTTCTTTATAACTATTATTAGAAAGAAGAGTAATGGTTTTATTGGTTTCTTTAGTATGAATTAAACCACTTTTAAAATCATCTGAGGAATTAGATAAAAATGATATGACAGCTGCATTTCTTTTTATATCAAGCTGTAAAAATATAATTGCCAGAGCAAGAGTTAAAATTGTAATAATTGCTTTTCTTACTAAAAAATATTGAAAGTTTACTGATTTCAAACTTAATACAATAAAACCAAAAGAAAGCGGCAAAAGAAATACAAGAGATTTAATGATTATTAATTCTATTCTATGAATATTAGAAATTTCATATAAATCTACCGAATACAAGCCGAAGCTTTGGGCTTGATCAATTAAAAAATCTTTTAGATTTTTCGCTTCTCCATAGAAAGAATTTCTCAATAATAATTCAATGGCAACGGAGGAAATCATCGCTCTTTCATTAATATTAGGATACAAATTAAAAGTCCAGAATATAATTTTATAAAAACGAATTATATCCTTATCTGTTGAATTATTAGGAAAATACTTTTTTAATTGATCCAGCAAGTAAATATTGCGAGGTTCCCAAATATATTCAATAATTAAAGGACATTGATTTAACTTTTTCATAGCTTGTCGGAATTCTTTTTCCATCATATCAAAATCATAAAGATTAGCATATTCCAAAGCTAATAAAATATGATCAGATATTGATATATCATCATCGTAAAGGATTTCCCTTCTTAAAGAAGAAGAAAATTCAGTATAGTTATGAGAATTTGCGATTAATTCACAATAAAATTTATACCATATATTTTTAGTATTATTTGCAAGAGAATACAGCTGCTTTGAACAAGGCTTCTCTTCTTCTTCGGAAAAATTTTCTTTAATTAATTTATCTAAATCAACTTGATTAAGAACAGCTTTTTTTAATTCAAGAGACTTTTTAATGGGAGCATAGGAATTAATATATAAGCAATCAGATGAAAAAGGATATACACTTAGCATCAGACATGATAAATGTATTGAAATCACAAAGATTATTTTCAGATTCATCAAAGGTAATTATTTGTAGCGCAGAATTTCTTCTAATTCTCTCATCACTTTTTTTATTTTTTCAGCATCCGCAGCAGCAGGATCTATATCTAAAGCCCTTTTATAATATTCATAAGCAGCTCGTGGATTTTCATTCCCCGGCGTCAAATATAATGAAGCTAAAGTAAGAATAATTTCCTTATTCTTAGGCATTAAAGCAGTTGCTTTTTTGTAATAGGAAATCGCCTTTTTCCCCTCGCCATTTTCCAAGGCAATTTTGCCTAAGCTGGCATAAGCCATTCCATAATAAGGATTTAATTGAATTGCTTCACTGAAATAAACTTTAGCTTTCTCGTAATTGTTCTCAATCGCATATATAGTCCCTTGCAGGAAGCGCAATTTTGCATCATTTATTTTTAAAGAATCAGCTTTCTGCAAAATAGCAGCTGCATCATTAATTCTATTTTGAAAAATATATATTTCTGCCAATAAAATATAGGCTTCAAGCAAATAAGGATTATTTTTTATCGCTTCTAAATATGAATTTTCAGCTTTTTGGAATAATTGCATTTTATAATAAACATTCCCTATATTTAATTGTGCAATTTCTTTATAGAATTCAGCTTCTTTAGTAAACATTTTTAAAGCCTCATCATATTTTTGAGAATGCATATAAGCAACCCCCAACATAAAATTAGCTAAATGATTATGCGGAAGCTCCTTTTTAATATTAGTTAGAATTTCAATAGCTTCATCAAATTTACCTTTGCCGATAGCATCTTGCGCATCCGTAAATTTATCAAAAATTAGAATATGGTCTTTTGGGTCGTCAAGATTTGTTTTATTTTTTCTATTCATAGCCGGACCGGATAGATACCCGAGGCTATGAAGTATTGCTCGTGATTCCGAATCTAAGTTCGGAGATTTTGACTGCAAAGCAGCAGGAATATTATTCTTGATTATATCCATTTTTCTCTCTAAATCTTTTGCTTTTTTTATTCGGCTACTAA
The DNA here is from genome assembly GCA_964423235.1 of uncultured Acidobacteriota bacterium. Lineage (GTDB taxonomy): Bacteria > Acidobacteriota > HRBIN11 > MFGW01 > MFGW01 > CAYREJ01. The sequence continues at coordinate 4,074 of CAYREJ010000057.1, forward strand.
ATAAATTGTGAATTTCTTTGTTGTCATTTTTTAAATCATATAATTCCGGTTTAGGGGATTTAATGAATTTATATTCTGAAGTTCTTATCCCCTCCATAGGACTCAAACTATAAGTCAAGAAAGGCAATAAAGTTTCTAAATAAATAGGGTGTTCAGAATTATCTTCATTATTTAAAATCGGCAATAAACTTCTTCCTTGAATATTTTTATAACCTTTTATCCCGATAAAATCTAAAACAGTTGGAAAAATATCTAATAAGCTAACTTGGTTGCTTATCTTTTTTGCTTTTTTTACTAAATTTTCATTGCATATTAATAAAGGAACTTTAAGAACTGAATCATAAAGAAAGATTCCATGATATTTTTCATTATGTTCTCCCAAGCCTTCACCGTGATCGCCTGCAATTATTAATAAGGCATTTTTTAATAAGTCCCTCTTTTGTAAGTAATTATATAGCCGTATAAATTCTGAATCCATATAAGCTATTTCAGCATCATAATCATTACCTAATTTTTTTACAAACTCTTGGGGAGCTTCATATGGTTCATGAGGATCATAATAATGGACCCAGAGAAATATTGGCTTTTTTCCTGAAAACCCACTCAACCATTGGATTGCTGAATCAGAAACCCTCTTTGCATCTTTTTCCGCATATATAAGAGCAGTTCGTCTGCCGAGAGAGAAATCATCATTGTAAACCTGAAAACCTTGATTTAATCCGAATTTCCTATGCAAAACGAAAGCAGCTACGAATGCTGAAGTTTGATACCCTTCTTTCAATAATACTTCAGCCAAAGTAATAGCATCAGCACTTAACTGAAAATTATTATTATCCCTAACATTATGATAATAAGGATAAGTTCCAGTTAAAATAGATACATGAGAAGGCAATGTTAGAGGAACCGGAGTAATGGCTTGATCAAAAATAACACAGCCGTCTGATATTTTATCAATATTAGGGCTTACATTTCTTTTATACCCATAAACTCCAAGATGATCTGCCCTTGTAGTATCCAAAGTGATAAGAATTATGTTCGGCTTCCTCCAACTAAAATTAAAGGACAATGCGTTGATAATCACTAAGATTTCTATGGTAAAAATAATAATTATGTATCGCTTATTCATTTGATTACTAAAAAAATGCTTACCCTCATTCAATCTTAATTAGGTTTATTAAATCTTTTATTTTAAATTCTCTATTGTTTTCTAAATCAATATATTTGTTATAAATAATAAAAGATCTTGAATCTAAAATTACTATTGAGGGTATACCTTTAATTTGCAATTTTTGCGCTGCCTCCGCATTGAAAATTGCAGGAAGATTTAAATTGAGTTTCTTATAGAAATCCTCTGCCATTTTTTGGTCTTCTCCTAATATGATCAAAAAAGATGAAAAACCTTTCGGTAATTTTTCTAAATCATTTTTGTTGCTTTCTATTAATTTTTTAGACATTTCTGAATCAGTATATACAATAATGACTATATTATATTCTGATAAATTGTTATTGGAGATTTCTCTATTATCAAAAGTCTTCCATTTAAATTGAACCGGCTGAGGATATAATAATTTTCTTATCCGAGATATTTTATTTTTAAATTCTTCCCTTTTTATGTATTTATCTCTAAATTTAAGACATTTCTCATTAAGAGTATAAACAAAGCATTTTGCTATGCTGTCGCTTATCTCTTTGGTCTCGGATAATTTATCTAATAAGTCAATATAATTCAACCAGGTTTCCTCTGTAAATAAAGCTTCCTGCCATTCCTTTGCTAATTTATAATTTACATAAGCAGACTTATAATCATTAGTATTTTTATAATAGTCAGCTTGAACCTTATAAGCTCTAAATAAATAATCTTTAGCTATATTCTTTTGAGCATTGATCTGCTCAGTTATTTTCGGAAATAAAGCTCTCATACTTTTAATGTATAATTTATTTTCTACTAATTTTTCAAAAAGAATTAATAATCCTTGCCAGTTTAAAGAAGATACTTTGGCATTAATTAATAATTGCTCAAATTTATTGGGATTCTCCCTCCAGATTTCAACCAAATGAGTTGCTGAAGTAGTATACATAAAAGCATCTCCTACTCTTTCAGGTTGAAAAGAATCTTTTGCTAATTTCTCTAATTCATTCTTATCTTCTTTCGAATACTGAGCCCATAAAATAGGAAATATGCTTGAGCTAATTCTATTATTGGGATATTTTCCCCAAAGCAATTTCATATAGGAAAATTTTTCCCTCTCATCTTTAAAAGAGCGTGCATAAATAAAAAGAATTTCAGCTAATTGATGGCTCTTAGAAAAATATTGATATGCTTTATTTATCATTTTCGCTTTTTCTGCAGTAGGAATATAATCAGGAGAATACCCCACACACAATCTGTAAAGAGAAGCTTCGGAAGGAAATTTTTCTAATCCCTCTTTGCAAACTGGTAATAGCATAGAAGTTTTATTTTCTAAAGCATACAACCGCAGCAGGTTTTCATAGGCTTCAACAGGAGCATCTTTATTTAGCAGTAAATTGCGTAGCGTGATTTCAGCTGCTGACCAATTTAAATTTACTACTTCACAAGTAGATGCTGCTAATTGTAAATATGGATAATTTGGAAGTTTCTTTTCCTCATCAAATATCATTTTGCATCCCTTGGATGGATCATCTCTGGCTAATAATCTTAAATATAAATATACCCAAAATGGATCCTCTTTGTTAGCTTCATATTGCTTTCTATAATAATCTATTATTTCCTTATATGGAAAAAGATTTTGATATAATCTATGAATCTTCAAAGAATTAGGATCATAATTCAAAGCAAGCTGCAAAAGCTCTTTTGCCTTCTCCGGCTGCTGGAGTTGCAAATATTCAATCGCATATCCATAAAATTCTTCAGCCTTTTGTTTATTATTTACATTCTGCTGAGAAAAACTAAATTTGGCAATCAAAATCAATATGATAGCAAAAGCCACTCTCTTCATAATTCTCTCCTTTCCTCCTTAATTAAATTTTACTCAAGCAAAGTTATGAATTTATCTATTTCATCTTCTGTATTGTAATAATGTAAGCTAATTATTATATAACCTCGCTTCTCCGAAATAATTATTTTGCTTTTCATCATCTTATAAAAAATCTCTTTTGATGGTATCACTTTGCTACTAAAACTAATTATCCCTGACATTTTGCCTGGCTCTAACTCTGAATGCACATCATAATTTTTCTCTTTTAATTTATTAGTCAAAAAGGCGGACAAAGATAAAATCCTTTTTTCAATTTGATCAATTCCAATCTCTGCTATAAGTCTAAGAGAAGCTCTAAGCCCATAAATACTTATTACAGAGAGACCGCTGGGCTCAAATCTTCTTGCGGATTCATAAAATTTTATAGGATAATCAGAACTATCTTGACCAAATTCAGCAACCCTCCAGCTTACAGTAGTAGATGTAAATTTTTCCATAGCTCGCTGCGATAAATACATTATTCCGCATTCTTCCGGACCCAATAACCATTTATTCCCTGAAGCTATTAGTACATCAAAACTCTCCTTCTGCACATCTACATTCAATGCTCCTACACTATTACTGCCTTCAACCACAAGAAGAATATCCTTTTCCTTGCAATATGCTGCTAAATCTGAAAAATATAACCTATATCCAGTTAGGTATTGAACATGACTTAATATTATCATCCGAGTATTGGAATCCATTACATTAATTATTTCTTCTAATGATACTTTGCCCTCCCGAGTCGGTATAAATTTTACTTCCACACCTTCTGAACCTAAATTTAACCAATTATATGTTATCGGTTCCAGCTCCATATCTAACAATAAAACATTATCTCCAATAGACCAATTAAACCCTTTAGCTATTAAACTTAACCCCTCTACATAATTTCTTATAAATCCTATATTGTCTTTGCTTGCATTCAAAAGAGATGCTACAGATTCTCTGGTCTCTTCTATATTTTTTATCCAAATCCCAAGATTAGCCACTCCATTGTTCATCATATCTTCCATGATCTCACTCATCGCCGATAAAGCTTTTAAATTCAATGGACTTGATACAGCATGATTAAGATAAATCCATTTCTGAGTTATAGGAAATAAATCTCTCAATTCCTTTATATTCATTTTTACCCCCTATTTACTATTAATTTTATTGTTGTTTAATGTGCCAGTCCCCTTGCGGCGGAAAAGCAGGCAGATATTTAGGTCTAGGTGGCAATTTCTTAGGCGCTGTTTTTATCTTTTCCATAAGATATTCTATGGCTTTTTCTAACTGAGGATCCTTCCCCTGTATTACTAATTCTGGTAAATTATCTACTTCTATATCCGGCGGCACACCATAATTTTCTATAATCCATTGACTTTCTAATCCATAAATAGAAAATTCCGGCACCGTTATATTCCCATTGTCAATTAAAGAAATATATCCTCTTATTCCCCTTACTCCTCCCCAAGTCCTCATTCCAATTATCGGACCTAACTTATACTCACGAAAATAGTAAGGAAATATATCACCATCTGATGCTGAATATTGATTAGCTAAACATACTAAATAACCATGAAAAACTTGATACGGTATCGTTGTATCTCCTCCATTCCTTGACATCCCCATCCCTATTAATATCCTCCTCAATCTCTCTAATATCATTTGATCCACAAATCCTCCTCCATTATATCGGACATCTATTATCAATCCTTCCTTCCTTATCTGAGGAAAAAACTGCCGCTGAAACTCATTCAAGCCATCTTCAGACATATCCGGTAAATAAATATATCCTATCTTTCCGCCAGATGCTTTCTCTACCTTCTCCCTATTATTATCTACCCATTCTAAATATCTTAAATTAAACTCACTTCCTATCGGTTTCACCATTATTACTCTGGCACCATTGAAATTAGCTTCTGAATTAACTTTTAATTCCACATTCTCACCCACCGTATTCTCAAAAAGCGAATAAGGATTCACCGGATATTTCAATTCTTTATTATTTACCGCTAATATATAATCCCCTTCTTTTATTCTTATATTTGGTTCTGTTAAAGGAGACCTATAACCATCCCTTGAATTATCTCCTTTATATATTTTTTTAATCCGATAATATCCTGTTTTTTCATCTAATTCCCAATCTACTCCTAACATCCCTACATTAACCCCTTCCACCTCCGGATAATCCCCACCTTGAACATAAGTATGCGAATTACCTAACTCTCCTAACATCTCTCCAAAAATATAATTTAAATCATACCTTGTCCCTACATATGAAACTAAAGGAAAATATTTCTCATACTGTTCCTTCCAATTTATTCCATTCATCTCCGGATTATAAAAGAAATCTCTCTCTATCCTCCAAACTTCTTTAAACATCTGAACCCATTCCTCTTTTAAATTCACTTTCACTTTCATTCCTGATAAATTCAGTTTCCCCTCCCCTATTGATAAAGTTTTTTCACTATCAGAAGATATTACTCCATATATATATTGACTTTGTCCTCTCTCAATGCCCTTCTGCTCCGCTCTATAAAGTATCTTTTTCCCATCATAAGAAAGCACAAAATTATCTACATCCTCAATTAAAGCAAATTCCTTTCTCTTCTCTAAATTGTACCTATATAAGATATTTTTTTCACCCGGATAAGCTCCTCCTAAACCCCTCACAGGATAGCTTAAATAAAAAATATTCCCTTTATTTGCTTGAAGTTGTCCATAATTGCCACCTTTTATCGGAAAAGCAACTATCCTCTCTCTTATCCCCTCTAAATCTATCCTGAATCCTTTTTTTGCCTCCTCCTTCCCATCCTTTTTCTCTTCTTCTTTAAATGGCTCAGATTCATCACTTGAAGGCGCAAAAGGTGATGATATATCTTTCTGCAATGTTATTAAATATATTCCAGCATTCTTTTGATAAATAAAATTCTCATCCCTTACATCTAATGCAGGATTAAAGTGCCTCTCAGAAATAAAATAAAGATATCTACCCCCAGGATCAAAAACAGGAGAATAATCATTTGTAAATTCAGATGTAATAAGCTCAGATTTCCCCGCCTCTAACGAATAAAAATAAATAGAAGTAGAATAATTTTCATGATATTTGGCATAGGCAACCCATTTACTATCCGGAGACCAAACATACTCCCTTATCTCCCAAAATTTATCTTTATCTATAAGCACCGGCTTCCTTTTATTAATATCCACATACCATAATCTTAAACTTTTATCTGAATATAATAATTTCTGACTATCAGGAGACCAAATTAACTCATAACGAAAAACACTCCCATCCGTCGTTATTCTTATGGGCTCTCTATCTCCTTTTTGATTTACAATATAAATCTCTTCTTCCCCACTCTCATCAGAAATATAAGCTATCCATTGTCCATCCGGAGACCAAGCAGGATTTTTTTCATGAAAACCAGAAGTTCGAGTCAAATTCCTTATGCTTCCTTTTTCAACAGGCACTGTAAATATATCCCCCCTCGCCTCTAAAACAACTCTCTTTCCATCAGGAGAAATGTTCATTTTCTTTATAAATTTTTCTGCCTTCACCCATTTCGTCAAAGCTTGAGCATTATCGCTTTGTATTATTATAGGAACTCTCCTGGTAATTTCCGTATTTAAATCAGTTTCATAAATATATCCTCCATTCTCAAACACTATCTTGTCCCCACCTATACTTGGCCACATTACATCATACTCCTTAAAAAAAGTTATCTGCTTAAATTCTTTTGTCCTTAAATCATAACTCCATATATTCAATCTTAAATTCTTATCCCTATCAGAAGTAAAGTAAATTTTGTTCTGATACCACATAGGAAAAGAATCTGTCCCTTTCCAGTCTGTAATCCTTTCCGACTTATTCTTTTTAAAATCATAAATCCATATATCTTGAGCTAAACCCCCAAAATATCTTTTCCAAGTTCTAAAATTCCTAAATATTCTATTATAAGCGATTTTATCCCCTTCAGGAGAAAAAGATGCTAATCCGCCTTCAGGCAAAATCAATTGCTGCTGAATCCCCCCTTCTATACTTACTTTAAATAAATGCCCAAACCAAGTATTATAAGTGTTTTGACGGCTGCGAAATAAAATATATTTTCCATCAGGAAACCATTCTATTACTTGATTATTCGGTCCCATCCTCTCTGAAACAGGTTCTACATCCGGATTAAATGTTAATTGCTTAGGCTCTCCTCCAGCTACATTCATCACATATACATTAAAATTACCATCATACTGACCAGTAAAAGCTATTTTGGAACCATCAGGAGAAAATTTAGGAAATAATTCTAAACCCACTCCAGAGGTAAGTTTCGTTGCAATTCCGCCTTTCTCTGAAACTATATATATGTCCCCAGCATAAACAAATATTATTTTATCTTTCGCTATATCAGGAAATCGCATCAACCTTCCTTCACCCTCCTGAAATTCTGTCTGAATTAACCAATTATTTTCTTCCGCCTTTCCATCGCTAACATAAAACAAAACTACTATTATTATGCTAACTAAAGCTATAAACTTACGCATCTTTTAATCCTCCAATTTTTTTTATTATAAGCTATTCTATACAATATTAATCAATTATGCAATGTTAGGTTTAGTAAATAGTCAGTTTTTTCCAAATCCTAAAAGCCAATGGCAAAAAAATTATAAAC
>CAYREJ010000058.1:0-11717 GCA_964423235.1 uncultured Acidobacteriota bacterium
GCAAAAGGTAAGCTGGTAAGGAATTGTGGAACTCTCAACTCTATAAACTCTATAAACTCTACAAACTCTTACCCATTTGACTAAATTAAAGTAAATCTATATAATTTAGCATTAAATAAAATATGTTATTTTTAAAAAATGAAAACAAATTGGAGGTTCGATAATGTTTAAAAAAACGATACTTTTAATGTGTATAGGATTATTTTTTGTACTACAAGGGTATTCAAAAGCTGGAGATGCTTTTCTAAAAGGTGGTTTATTTTTAAGACCGGATGGAGATGTTGATTTAAAATATAAGTGGAGAATAAGTTTTGGTTCTGATTATATGCAATGGGATCAATTAGGAATTGGTTTTGAAATTCAAATGTCTTACAATAGCACTGATATTTTAGGGGAAACCATTCATACTATTCCGCTTAATATCTTTATTAATGTAAAGTATAAAACTGCAACAGAATCAGTAAGACCTTTTGGTGGAGGAGGATTAGGAATGATTAGCTCTATGGCTTTTGATGGAGGGTCTAGCTGGAATAAGCAATTTGGAATGCATCTGTTAGGTGGAGTAGAGCTTGGTTCTCTTGAAGGATCAGCTTTTGTTGCAGAGCTTCAGCTCATCAAACCCCTTTCAGGTGTTAACAAGGATACCATCGTAGCTGTTTTCGGCGGAATTAAATGGTAAGCTATAATAAGATATGAACTAATGTTTGAATTGTACATAAATAAATTTGATAATCTATTATCTAAATTAATTTTATTATCTTATATAAATGAAAAGGACCTTATCAAGCTTATTATTTCTCATTATAGATTGATAAAGCAATTTCTACCGTGGCAATTTTTACAGATAAAATTCTATTCCCCTTCCGGTATCGTCATTAAAAAGCAAATTGGGAAAGATAATAAAATTATTGAAAAAATTCCAGAGAAATCATCTCCCATTTATATTGATTACATTAATGCTTTATCTTTGCAAAAAAAGAATGCAGTAATAGGATTTAATGTTATTTTTGAGAAACGCAAAATTTTTTCAGATGTTTTAGTATTAAAATCTGAATTTGAGATAAAAAGAAAAGATCTAAATTTTTATTATAGAAATATAAAATTGTTAGCGATTGAAGGGTACAAATTGATAGAAGCTCGGCATAAAATGGTGCGGCAAGATTTGTTAAGGAAATTTAGTTATATACTGAATTCAACATTAGAGCCGGAGGTCATTCAGCGGAAAGCAGTAGAGGCAATAACTAATGTAGTTGATTCAGAGGTAGGCTCTTTGCTTTTATTAGATGAAAAAGCTTCTGAATTAAGGTTCCAAGTAGCCTTAGGAGAAAAAGAGGAAAAAATAAAAGAGATAAAATTAAAATTAGGAGAAGGGGTAGCTGGATGGGTGGCTTTGCATGGGAAACCGGTTCTAATAAACGATTGCAAAAGAGATAAAAGGTTTTCTCCATTAATTGATAAATTAACTAATTTTGAAACAAAGAATATGTTGTGTGTTCCGGTAAAGGTGAAAGATAAAACTATAGGGGTCTTAGAAGCCATAAATAAAAAAAATGATGGGAAATTTAAAGAAGAAGATTTAGAACTTCTAAGTTCGTTATCGGAGCAAGTTGCCATTGCATTAGAAAATGCAAGATTATTTAATGAATTACAGGAATTATTTTTAGAATCTGCACAAGCTTTGGCTGAAGCGATTGAAAAAAGGGACCCTTATACGGGGGGGCACATTTGGAGAGTTGTAAATTATTCTTTAGCAATCGCTAAGTATCTTAATCTTTCAAAAGAAGATTTATTTTATTTAAAATTAGCTGCAATTCTTCATGATATAGGGAAGATAGGAGTTGATGATAATATTTTAAGAAAGCCGGCTCCTTTAGATTTCAATGAATTTGAAATAATGAAAAAGCATCCGATTATGGGTGCTGAAATAATAAAGCCTATAAAGCAATTAGAGAATATTTTACCGGGGATACTTTATCATCAAGAGAGGTTTGATGGAAAAGGATACCCCTTCAAGTTAAAAGGAGATGAAATTCCTCTGATAGCTAAAATAATATCAGTAGCTGATACATTTGATGCTATGTGTTCAAGTCGTCCTTATCGGTCTGCTCTGACTCCTGAAGAGGGTAAAAAAGAAATTGCAAGGTGCTCGGGCACTCAATTTGACCCTGAAGTAGTAAAGGCATTTATTAAAGCCTTTAATAAAGGCGAGATTACTAATGTGATGAGCCTGTCTCAATCAAGGAAATAATAGCTATTTTCCATTGCGAATTAATTTCTTTCCGAGCAAAGAAGTAATTTAGTATATGGATGCGAAGGGTTTTTAAATAAATCTTTGGTCGGACGCAATTCTACTATCTTTCCTTCATGCATGACTGCTGATATATCGCAAATATGATAAATAATTTCTAATTCATGAGATATGAACAATATTGTTAAATCTAATTCTTTATGCAATTTTAAAAATAAGTCAATAATTTGAACTTTTATAGAAGGATCAAGTGATGATATTGGCTCATCTGCTATTAGAATCTTAGGTTTCATTGCTAATGCCCGAGCAATAGCAATTCTTTGGCGTTGTCCGCCGGAAAATTCATCCGGATACCTGTTCATCATAGAAGGTTCCAATCCTACTATATTCATTAATTCTGCTACATAATCTTCAATTAGATTTCTTGAAATTATTTTATTCAAAATTGCCCCTTCTGATATTATTTCTTTTATTTTGAAAATCGGATTTAAAGAATTAAAAGTATCTTGAAATATTATTTGGATTTCTTTCCTTATTTTTTTGAACTCCTTAGAATTTAAGGAGAGAATTTCTATATCTTTAAAATAAATTTTCCCTGCCGTAGGTTCTATCAGTCGTAAAATACAATTTGCCACAGTAGTTTTTCCACTTCCTGATTCTCCTACAATTCCAAAAATTTCATTTTGATTAATAACAAAGCTCACATCATCTAAAGCTTTTATATATCCTAAAGGTGCCAGAGAAAATTTACTGTATATAGGATAATATTTTTTTAAATTTAGTATTTTTAGAATAGGGGAATTAGAATTTTTCATCAGGATTTTATTCTTTAAGTATATCAGATTCTTTTAGAACCTCTAAAAATGCATTTACTACCAATGGATCAAATTGTTTTCCTTTTTCCTCCAATAAAGTGTTAATAGCTTTTTCTATTGATAAGGCATCGCGATAGGGTCTTTTTGAAACCATAGCATCAAAACTATCAACTACTGCAATAATTCTTGCTCCAATAGGAATATCTTCTCCTTTAAGACCATAAGGATACCCTGCAAAAGCTCCTTGAGTTCTTCCATCGTATCTTTCCTGATGATAAAGAATTATTTCAGCTGATTTTCTTAAAAATTCAACTTGTTGGACAATATTAGCTCCTATGATGGGATGTTTCTTAACAATTTCCCACTCTTCCTCTGTTAATTTGGCAGGCTTCAGTAGAATTGCATCCGGAATCCCTATTTTGCCTATATCATGAAGTAAGCTCGCATATTTTATACTTTCAATTTCATTAGGCGATAAATTGAATTTCATAGCCGTCTTTATTGCTAATTCAAAAGTCCTGTAAACATGTCCTTGTGTATAGGGATCTTTTGCTTCTATCGCAGCTGAAAGAGCTTGCACGGTTGAAAAAAAGGTTCTGCTTAATTCTCTGTGAGAATTTTCTAATTCTTTGTATAAATTTGCATTCTCAATGGCAATTGCTAATTCACTTGCGATAGTTGAAAGGAAATTAATATCACTTTTTGTAAATGTAGCCTGACTACTTGCCACATCCAAAACTCCTATTAATTGATCTCCAACCTTCAGCGGAACTGCTATCTCAGAAACAATTTCAGGAGCCCCTTCTATATAATTATTAAATTTGTGAACATCTTCTATATACTTTACTTTTCCCTCTTTTGCTGTCAATCCAGTTATTCCTCTTCCAATAGGAATTTTATATTCTTTGATATGATTAGGATAACCAATCGCTGCTATCGGATATAAATATTTTTTCTCTTTATCCAATAAAAGTATTGCTGTATGCCTATAATTAAATTTATCTTTCATATAGGATAAAATTTTATTCATTAGCTCTTCCAATTTTATAGTAGAAATCAATAAGGAGGTTAGATCATATAAAGTTTTAAGCTCCTTAAGTCTTCCTTCCAATGTTCGGCTCAAATGAAAAATATTTAAGATTACTGATATATAATTTGCAACCGCCTCCATTAATAATTGATCATCTTTGGTAAATGCATTAATCCGATTAGATTGAAGATTTATAGCAGCTATGATTTTATTCTTTAAAAAAATAGGCACGCATAATTCTGATTTGCAAGCTTCATAGTATCTATAATAAATTTCGTCTTCCTCAATATTGTTGCATAAATAGCTTTTCTTATTTCTAAAGCACCATCCTATTATTCCAACATTAAAAGGTTGCTCATAATTTTTTGGAATCTTCTTTTGAAATCTCCCTGCTTTTGCTTTTATCACCGCTCTTTTCCTTTTCATATCAGCTTCATAAATTTCTACTGAATAAAGTCCAAAGTTCTTATATAACAATTTAGCCAAAAGCTCCCATACCTGCTCAACCGACTTAGCTTTCATTACTTTTTTGGAAAAAAGATAAATGAATTTTATCTGATCTTGCCATTGAATATTCATATACACTCCATATTTATACTTTCCATAATAAGTTATTCTAAATTAAAAAGAAAGAAAGTCAAATCAAATAGAGTTTATAGAGTTCATAGAGTTGAGAGTTCCACAAATTATTACCTTAGAATTTATGTTTTACCGATATATGATAATATAAGTTAAGAAGGGAGGTGTAGTCTTTAGTACTTGGCGGATTTAATTTGAAACCACGTAATAATAATTGGTGATGGGTTATAGGTTTTAGGTGATAGGTTAAATAAATGATAAGAGGAGGAATGAAGCATTGAAGGGAAGATTTAAGGGATAGAGGTAAGAATTTGTGGAACTCTATAAACTCTCAACTCTATAAACTCTACAAACTCAATTCTTGCATTTTATTTAAATTTAAATTATTATTTGCAGTTAAAATAAGAAAAAAATTATGGAGGATAAATGAATATAAAAAAAAGATTGGAAATTATTCCTTTTGTATTCTTTCTTTCTTTTTTAATCATTACTTGTTCAAAGAAAGAAGAGAAATCAAAAGAAGAAAGTTTTTTTCAGCAAGCAAAGAATTTTGCAAAAGGTGTGAAGACATTATCAGAAACGGCTAAAGCTGTTGAAAAGCAAAAGGAAATGAAACCTGTTGACCCTTATAATTTTAGAGAATTATTACCTCTTTTACCTGAAGCTTTATCCGGATGGAAAGCGGATGAAAAACCTCGTGGGAGTACGAATTCTTATGGGACTGAATGGAAATTTACTGAAGTCTCTCAAAATTATACAAAAGATAATTCTTCGGTAAGCATTAAAATAGTTGATGGGGCTTATATTCCAGCGCTCTATACACTTTTCCTTGTGGGCTCAAGCTTCGAAGAAGATACTACCGAACATTATAGAAAAGGAATAACCTTGGGGGATAACAAAGGCTTTGAAGAGTTATACTATAATGATAAAAGGGGAAGCTTAAATTTGTTAGTGAATAAGCGCTTCATTATCACAATTGAGGGCGAAGGTATTGAAGATAATAAAATATTGTATAATTATTTAAGTAAAATAGATTTGAAAAAACTTGCTTCTATGGCTAAATAATTCAATAGTTGATACAAAAAAATAAATATGGGAAGGATAGAAGAGATAATTTCTTTATTAGAAGAGGCTTATCCGGAAGCGAGATTGATACTTAATTTTGAAAATGAATTCCAACTTTTAGTAGCAGCAATATTAGCTGCACAATGCACCGATGAAAGAGTTAATAAAGTTACTTCCACATTATTTAAGAAGTATCGCTCCATAAAAGATTTTGCTGAAGCGGATATTAAAGAGTTGGAAATGCATATAAAACCGACAGGTTTTTATAGAAATAAAGCTAAGAATATAATAAATGCTTCTAAAAAAATATTGGAAAGATTTCAAGGTGAGCTTCCAGCAGATATGGACAAATTAATGGAATTACCGGGAGTAGCACGCAAAACTGCTAATATGATCATGGGAAACGCTTTTAAGATACCAAGCGGAATAGTGGTGGATACTCATGTTAAAAGAATAGCTTATAGGCTTGATTTAACAAAGAATACAGACCCGGAAAAGATAGAAGAAGATTTAATAAAAATTATTCCAAAGGATAAATGGATAAGATTCCCTCATCTTATAGCATTTCATGGAAGAGAAGTTTGCCAAGCTCGTAAGCCAAAATGCAACAAATGCTGTATAGAGAAATTATGCTATTCTTCAGATAAAATAAAAATTAATTAATGAGATAACTAATGGAAGAAAGAATAATTTTAGAACATAATTTAACTTTGGAGGAATATCACAGGATAATAGAATTGCTTGGCAGGGAACCCAACATAGTTGAGTTGGGGATATTTTCGGCGATGTGGAGCGAGCATTGTTCATATAAGAGTTCAAAGATTCATTTAAAGAAATTACCGACTTCAGCTGATTATTTAATTCAAGGACCTGGTGAGAATGCTGGTGTAGTAGATTTTGGAGAAGATATTGCCATAGTTTTCAAGATAGAATCACATAATCATCCTTCTTTTGTGGAGCCTTTTCAAGGAGCAGCTACCGGTGTCGGAGGCATCATAAGGGATATATTTGCTATGGGAGCTCGTCCGATAGCTCTTATGGATTCATTAAGATTTGGTTATCTTAATAAATCCAAGAATAAATTATTGCTTGAAGGAGTAGTTTCCGGCATAGCCAGTTATGGAAATTGTATGGGTATTCCCACCGTAGGAGGAGAAGTTTTTTTTGAAGAATGTTATGATTTTAATCCTTTGGTAAATGTATTATGTTTGGGTGTAGTAAAAAAAGATAGGATTTTTTATGCAAGAGGCAGAGATGATAATGATTTACTAATTTATATAGGGGCAGAAACTGGAAGGGATGGAATACATGGAGCAAATATATTAGCTTCGCGAATTTTTGAAGAAGAAGCTGAATCGAAAAGGTCAACGGTTCAGGTTGCTGACCCTTTTATGGAGAAAAAATTATTAGAGGCTTGTTTGGAGTTAATGAAGAATAAATTGATAGAAGCTATTCAAGATATGGGAGCAGCAGGCTTAACTTCTTCATCCTCGGAGATGGCTTCAAGAGGCGGCAAAGGAGTAGAAATTAATTTGGAAAAGATTCCACTTCGGGAAAAAGGAATGAATGCTTATGAAATTATGCTTTCGGAATCACAAGAGAGGATGTTGCTAATTGTGAAGCCGGAGAAGCTACCTCAAGTTTATGAAATATGTGCTAAATGGGATGTTTTGGCAAAACCAATTGGAAGAATCACCTCCGATAAAAGATTAAAGATATTTTCTTCTGAAAAATTAGAAGCTGATATTCCTATTGAGGCTTTAACGAGTAAAGCACCTGTTTATAGCAGAAATAGCAGTGAACCTCATTATTTGATGGAGTTATCAGTAATACCCTCAGTAATAAAGGAGCCTTCAAATTATAATGAAGTAGCTATTAAATTATTATCCGGAGAAAATTTATCTTCTAAGAAATGGATTTATAGGCAATATGATTATATGGTCAGAACAAATACTATTTCTCCACCGGGGAATGATGCAGCAGTTTTAAGAATAAAAGGGACTTCCAAGGCAATAGCAATGACTACTGATGGAAATGGTAAATATTGTTATGTGGATCCTTACAAAGGGGCACTGCGTGCAGTAGCTGAAGCTTGTCGGAATGTAGTATGTGCAGGAGCTAAGCCTTGGGCAGCTACTAATTGCTTAAACTTTGCTAATCCGGAGAACCCCATTATTATGTGGCAATTTCAAAAAACCATTGAAGGAATGGCTGAAGCTTGTTCATTTTTTAATATTCCTATAACAGGAGGGAATGTAAGTTTTTACAACGAAACTTCAGGGAAATCTATTTATCCAACCCCAGTGATTGGGATTGTAGGAATCTTAGAAAATTTACCTCCTGTTTCAATTGCTTTTAAAGAAAAAGGAGATATTATATATATTGTTGGTGAAATAAATGGTAAGTTAGATGCTTCTGAATATTTAGCTGCTTTTTATAATCTCATAAAAGGAAAGATATACATAGATTTGGAAGAAGAGAAAAGACTTCAAAATTTTATTTTAAAAGCTAAAGAAATGCATTTAATTAAATCGGCTCATGATGTTTCGGAAGGGGGCATATTTTTATCTTTGATGGAATCGGCTTTTGCTAATGAAGATTTGCCAGGATTTAAAGTAGATTTAGATTATAATTTAAGAGCAGATGAGCTTCTTTTCAGTGAAATGAATTCTGCAGTTATAATATCAGCTAATAAAAATGATGCTTTTTTGCTTGAACAATTAGCTGAGAGGATGCATATGCTTATAAAAAGAATAGGAGAAGTTAAAGATAATGGAACTGCTGAGATTTGTATTAATAATGAAAAAATCATTTATTTGAGCATTCAGGAAGCTTATAAGAAGTGGTCTGGAGCCTTGGAGATGAAGTTGAGCATAAAAGAAATTTAATCGCTATGGATG
This sequence comes from uncultured Acidobacteriota bacterium, assembly GCA_964423235.1. Taxonomy (GTDB): domain Bacteria; phylum Acidobacteriota; class HRBIN11; order MFGW01; family MFGW01; genus CAYREJ01. The sequence continues at coordinate 8,638 of CAYREJ010000058.1, forward strand.
AACATATGAAAGAATATTGCGGTATTTTTGGTGTATTTAATTCAGAGGATCCTGCTAATTTAATTTTTTTAGGTTTATATGCTTTGCAGCATCGTGGGCAGGAGAGCGCTGGGATAGCTACATCTGATAATAAAATAATAAATATAGAAAAAGGGATGGGGCAGGTAGCGGATGTTTTTACTGAAGCGAATTTAAAGAAATTAACGGGAAATAAAGGGATAGGGCATGTGAGATATTCTACAACAGGGGAGAGTCATTTAATAAATGCGCAGCCGATAATATTGCATTTGAGTAAAGGACCGATAGCTTTGGCTCATAATGGGAATTTAGTAAATTCAATAGAATTACGACAGGAATTAGAAAAGCAAGGATCGAAGTTTGCCACTACTTCAGATAGCGAAATAATCTTGCATTTAATAGCTCATTCAAAGAAAGACTGTATAGAAGAAGCAATAATAGAAGCTATGCAATATATCAAAGGGGCATATTCATTATTAATTCTTACAAATGATAAAATTATTGCAATAAGGGACCCATATGGTTTTAGACCTTTATCATTAGGGATGCTTAATAATACTTACATTATTGCTTCGGAGACTTGTGCATTTGATTTATTAAATGCTAAATATATAAGAGATATAGAGCCTGGTGAGATATTAATAATAAGCGACGAAGGACTCACGAGTTTAAAGGTGTTCAAAGCTGTACCATTGGCACAATGCATATTTGAATTAGTATATTTTTCAAGACCGGATAGCTATGTCTTTGGTAGGGATGTAAATAAGGTAAGAATTCAAATGGGCAGAATTTTAGCTCAAGAATCGCCAGTAGATGCTGATATTATAGTTCCTGTTCCTGATTCAGGATTATATGCAGCTTTAGGATATGCAGAAGCTTCAAAAATACCTTTCCAGTTCGGCTTAACAAGAAATCATTACATTGGGAGAACTTTTATTCAACCTAAACAATCTATTAGAAGCTTGAATGTTAGAGTTAAACTTAATCCTATTAAAAATATCGTCCGAGATAAGAGAGTAATTTTAATAGATGATTCCATAGTGAGAGGAACGACAAGCAAAAAGATAGTAAAAATGCTTCGTGAAGCTGGAGCCAAGGAAATACATATGAGAATCAGTTCGCCTCCAATAATAGGACCTTGCTATTATGGAATAGATACTCCATTTGAAAGTGAATTGATAGCAGCTAATTTATCTATAAAAGATATTAAGAATTTCTTAGAATGTGATTCCCTTGCTTATTTGAGTTTGGAAGGTCTTCTGAAAAGCGTTTCTGATAATAATGAATTTTGCACTGCTTGCTTTACTCGGAACTATCCTATCAAATATAAAATTGAAAGATTCAAGCAATTAAGATTATTTGAGAAAGTATAAAATTTTGTAGAATTATGAAATATAAAGAAGCAGGAGTAGATATAAAAATTGCTGAAGAAGCGAAAGAAAGAATAAGAAGAATTTTGAATCAATTTAAACCAAAATTATCTACGAATATAGGGAGATTTGCCGGAATATTTCCATTGCCAAGGGAAATCAATAAGAATTATGTATTATTGGCAAGTTGTGATGGTGTAGGAACTAAAACAAAATTAGCATCTTTGACAGGAAAATATGAAATAATAGGCTATGATATTGTTGCTCATTGTGTTAATGATTTAATGGTTCAAGGAGGGGAGCCTGTATTTTTTTTAGACTACATAGCGATGGGAAAACTTTCTGTTGAAGTAATTCAAAAATTATTTTCAGGGATGGCAAGATGCGCTGCTGAATGTGGGATTGCTATAATTGGTGGCGAGACTGCTGAGATGCCCGGAATATATCAAGAGAATGATTTTGATTTAGTTGGTTTTATTCTTGGGCTTCAAAAAAAGAATAATTTGCTACCTAAAACTTTAAAACCAGGTAATAAAATAATTGGAGTGTATTCCTCCGGTCTTCATACTAATGGATATTCTTTAGTTAGGAAACTAATAGAAGAAAATAATTTAGATTTAAATTATTATTATGAAGGATTAAAAGAGAATTTAGCAAGTGCTTTAATAAAAGAGCATTTATGCTATTATAAAATTCTTAAGAGAGGAATTGAGAAGAATTTAATATTAGCAGCAGCACATATAACTGGAGGGGGGATAGCAGGGAATCTAAAAAGAATTTTAAACAATAAAATAGATGCTCATATAAAAAAAGGCAGCTGGGAAATTAATCCTTTATTTAACTTTATACAGAAAGTAGGAAAAGTTGAAGAAGAAGAAATGTATGAGGTTTTTAATATGGGAATAGGTCTAATTTTGATAGTAGAGGGGAGTAAAATTAATGAAGTAATAAAGATGATAAAAAGGAATGGATTCAATTGCAATTTAATAGGCGAAATAGAGGGGGGAAATGGCAATGTTTTCATTGAATAAAAAAGAAGAAGGAAGGATTGCTATTTTAATATCCGGAAGAGGGACAAACATGGAGAATATAATTAGAGCTTGCAAAAATGAGCAGATACCGGCAAAAGTTGTATTAGTGATCAGCGATAATGAAGAAGCAAAAGGTATCAAAATAGCTCAATCTTATGGTGTAGATACGAAAGTAATTTTGAGAAAAAATTATTCTTCTAAAGATGAATTTGAAGATGAGATGATAAAGAATATAAAGGAAGCAAGAGCTGATTTAATATGTTTAGCGGGTTTTATGAGAGTATTATCGGAGAGGTTTGTGAAAGAATTTGAAGGGATGATAATGAATATTCATCCGGCTTTGCTTCCTTCATTTCCGGGATTGCATGCACAGAGGCAGGCTTTAGAATATGGAGTGAAAATAACAGGGGCGACTGTTCATTTTATAGATGAAAAAGTTGATCATGGTCCAATTATAATTCAGGCTGCTGTTCCAGTTCTTGAAAACGATACAGAAGAAAGTTTATCAGAAAGGATTTTAAGAGAAGAGCATAAAATTTATATAAAGGCAATTCAGCTTTTTTTTGGTGGCAAATTAAAGGTAGAAGGTAGAAAGGTAAAGATTTTAGTGTAAATAGATAAACACAGATAAAATAGATAAACACAGATGAACGCAGATGAA
>CAYREJ010000059.1:0-8573 GCA_964423235.1 uncultured Acidobacteriota bacterium
AATATTTTTAATTAAATAAGGTTTTTTATTTTGTCCTTCGTAATATGTTCTAAGGATCATTTCTGATAAGATACCTAAGGAAATAAATTGTATACCGGACATAATAAACAATATGCAGCACAATAAAAGAGGACCATGCTCGATCATTAAATGAGTATTATAAATTAATTTCTTAAAAATAAGAATAAAAGAGATTAAGAAACCACTTAAGAACAAGAATAAACCTGGTAATCCAAAAAAATACAAAGGTTTTGTAGAATATTCCGTTAGGAACTTCAGCATAATCAAATCTAAGATTACTTTAAAAGTTCTGCTTAATCCATAATTAGATTTTCCTTTTTTTCGGATAATATTTGATATAGGAATTTCAGTAATTTTAGCACCCATTAACATTGCCAAAGCAGGTATAAATCTATGCTGTTCACCGTATAATTTAATATTATTAATCAATTCTTTTCGGTAGGCTTTAAAAGTTGTGCCGAAGTCGTGGATTTGAATACCGGATATTAAGGAAATTAGATAATTAGCAATTCTTGAAGGCAGTCTTCTTGTAAGAAGAGCATCTTTTCTATTTTTTCTCCATCCACTAACTAAATCATATCCCTCATTAATTTTTTCAACGAAAGAGATTATTTCAGCTGGGTCATGCTGCAGGTCTCCATCCATAGAAATTACAATGTCTCCTTGAGCTTTATCAAAAGCAGCAGAAAGCGCATAAGTCTGCCCATAATTTCTTGCTAAATTAATCACTACAATATTATCATAACAAGAAAATATCTCTACCAATTTGGAATAACTATTATCGGAACTACCATCATTAACAAAAATAATTTCAGCTGGCTCATCCAATTTTTTGATAGTATCCTGCAGCCTTTGATTTAATTCAATTATGTTATCTTCTTCATTATAGATGGGAATTACTATGGAATATTTGATTTTTTGATTCATTCTTTAATTAATGATGAAGAATTTATTATATCATCTTTATGTCTAATAAGACGGCTGATAGGAACAAATTTATATCCTCTTTTTATATAACCTTCAATTATATAAGGAAGAAATTGATCGGTGCTATCTTGTTTCCTTTCAGAACCTAAATGCATTAAAATAATACCACCATTTGCTTGAAAAGAAGAATTTTTGCCGAAATCAAGGATTTGAGAGATGATTTCTTCGGCTGTTTTATATTGAGGAATGGAAGAATCAGTTATCCAGTCCATACTATCTAAAGTTTCATCTTTACCATGCGTCCATCCTATATGCGTATATCCTAATTCAGAAGCCCACCTTCTTATTTCCGGATTGCTTTCACCGTACGGAGCTCGCCAAAATGGATCAAGATGCTTTTTAGTTAATTTATAAAATAAATCATCAGTCTTTTTTAATTCCTCAGCAAGAAATTCCTTTGATACATTCTCTAAAGTTATTTGCTGTTTATTTATTGAATAAGTCGTTAGATGAGGATGAGAATATGTATGATTCCCGATTTCATGCCCATCCATTGCTATCTCTTTTACAATGCCAGGAAACTTTTCTATAAATTCTCCTGTTAGGAAAAAAGTCGCCTTTACATTATATTTCCTTAGTATATCAAGAATATTTTTTGCATTATTTGAAGTAGAGCCTGCATCAAAAGTAAGAGCTAATTCTTTTAAATATAAATTCCCTCTAAGAAAATTATCTTCGTAAGGTTGCGAAAATGATTTCAATGATAAATTGTTAGCATCAGGAATATAATATACCATAATAGCTTTTGAATATTGGGCTTCATTATCTGTAAAAGCTCTTACCTGAATAACATTTTCTTTCTTCAGCAATAATACTTTATCAAAAGAATATCCCGTGCTATGAGTAGTAGAAACATCTGCAAGCTCCCCGTTAATATATAGAGCTACTATCGAATTTGAAGGGGCTTCCCCTTCAATTTTTATATAAGGAGAAAAAGTCTTCATTCCATCTGCTGGCTTAGTTATTTTAATTTTGCTTTCCTTTGAAATATTCTTATGTAAAGGTTTACTAATTTCTAAAGAAGTTATTATATAAGAAGTTTTTAACAAAGAAGAAACATTATTTAACAAATTAATTGTTAAAAGTATAATCAAAACCAAGCCGAAATAAAATAAACCCCTCGTTAACCAAAGTGGTAATGGCTTTTTCAAATTTCCCCATATAGTTATTAATCTTTTTTTCCTTATGAATTCTTTTATGCAAGATGTTCCGCAAAATATATGTTTGTTGCTTCTGACTTGACAATTCGGACAAATATAACGATGACATTGATAACATCTTCTTTTAGCTATATATGTAGGATGCCTATAACAAAAATGCATGCTTTTATAATTTATATTTTCATAGCAATTTTAAAAAAAGTCAAATTGAGTCAATGGCACTAATATATTTAAGAGTTGGCGGTTAATAGATAAAATGAAAACACTTCTCACTTTATCGAGTTTGTAGTATAATGAATTTGGATAAAATGGCAGAAATTGGTAGATACAAAATAATTAGAAAAATAGGGGACGGCGGCATGGGAACCGTTTATTTAGCTTTAGACCCCAAAATCCATAGAAAGGTAGCTATAAAATTATTTCGCTTAGAAAAATTGCAAAAAGATAAAGAAGCTTTAAAAAGATTTTATTTAGAAGCTGAAGCTATTGGAAAATTATCTCACCCTAACATTGTTACGATTTATGATATTAATGATGAAAAAGATGCACCTTATATGGTAATGGAATACTTAGAAGGAGAAACCTTATCAACTATAATAAAAGAAAAGAAGCTTTTACAGATTTCTATAATTTTGGATATAGCAATTCAGCTTAGCGATGCTTTGGAATACGCTCATTCAATGGGGATTATACATAGAGATATAAAACCAGCAAATATAATAATGCTTCCAAATAATAAAGTTAAACTAACTGACTTTGGAATAGCAAAATTTCAATCTTTGACTGCTTCTCCCCAATTAACTACAACAGGCGTAATTGTAGGTACCCCTAGTTATATGTCTCCGGAACAAATCTCCGGTCAGTCTATTGATCAAAGATCAGATATATTTTCTTTAGCAGTGGTTATTTGGGAATTATTAGCAGGAAGAAAAGCTTTTGATGCTGATTCAATCGCTACCATCGCTTTTAAAGTGGTATATGAAGAATTACCTCCTCCTGAAAAATACAATCCAAGAGTTCCTCACGAATTTTCTAAAATTCTTTCCAAAGCTCTTCAAAAAAAACCGGAAAAGCGTTATCCTACCGTCAGTGAATTTAAAGCCGATTTACAAAATCTAAAAATAGCTGATTCTACGCTCTCTGTTAAGCCTTATTACTCTTATACAGAAAAAATTCTGTTTCGTTTCTCAAACCCTATTATTATTGCTCTGATAATTTTTACCGCCATAATATTTTTTATAGCTGGCTTTTATTTCTTAAATCAAAAAACACCTCAACAACAAAAGCCTATCGCACAAACCTCTATTCCCACTGCGGATGAATTTATTGAATCAGCAAAAAAACTCGCCAACAATAATAAATACAATGAAGCTATACTGAAGTTAAATCAAGCTCTACGGAATTATCCTGAAAATATAAAAATAAAAAAAATGATCGCAGAAATGCATTTTAAATCCCAAGATTATAATAATGCTATTCTTTTATATACCGATATTGCCAGCAAAAACCCTAATGAAATTAATAATATATTAGAAATAGCAAAAAAATGGATTTCAAATAATAAAAAAGAAGAAGCTATCAATTTAGCAAAGGCTTTACAAAAAATTTCTTCCTCTTCTATTGAAGTCAATGAATTTTTATCTAAGATAGAAGAAAAAAATGAAGAAAGGCAAACCCGGGCAAAAGCAATTCCAAAAGAGCCTATTCGCTTGCCTTCTAAGCCAGCAAGAGCTGCTAAAACTACCATTGAGCAGCAACTTCCTAAAGCCTCTATTAATGGAAAAGTAACAATAATTTCCAATCCTTGGGCATATGCTTATATCAATAAAGTAAAAATAGGTCCTACTCCCATCATCTCTTATTCGCTTCCTGTCGGAAGACATATAATTAAATTAGAAACTCCCAACGGCGATACTTATGAAAAACCAATTTTCGTTTTTCAAAATCAGACTACTGAAGTCTATTACAATTTTGAAAGTTATGCTAAAATATTTGTTCAATCTAATAAAATTGCGGATGTTTATATTGATAATCAATTAGTTGGAAAATCACCTTATTATAATGATAAAATGAAGCCCGGTAAACACATTATTACAATCAAAACTGAAAATCACCAAGAAACTAAATATGTCCTATTAAAAGCTGGAACAAGACAAGATGTTCAATTTATTATCCCATAAAAAAATTAAATCTACCAAAATAAAATTCTTCTTATTCTTTTTCATTTTGAATTTTCCTGTTTTCATAATAGCACAAGAAGACTTAGGCAAAAAATATTATGAAAGTGCCATTACCTTTATGAAAGCTAAGAATTATCCTCAGGCAATAGATGATCTTCTCTCTATAATAAAAAATTTGCCGGAAAGTCCCTACGCCGATGAGGCTCTTTTAGAATTAGGAAAATATTACCTTGAAATAGAAAAAAATGAGAAAAAAGCAAAAGAATACTTTACAATGCTTAAAGAAAAATATGTAAAAACCGAAAATGGACCGGCTGGCTATTATTATTTAGGAGATATTAATTTAGTTTTTGGATCTACTCCGGAACAATTACGAGACGCTTACGCTAATTTTGAAAGAGTACCTCTCCTTTTTCCTCACAGCAAATGGGTTCAGCCCTCATTATACAAAGCCGGTATAACCCTAAGATTGTTCGGACAGCCTCTAAATTCTATCGCTATTCTAAATCAAAGTATTGAAAAGTTTCCTAATACAGAATTTACAGAACTATCAAAATTAGAACTTGCCCTTTCGTTTCTTTCCTTAAATAAATCAACTACAGCTCTTAGAATCTTGCAAGAAGTATTGGATAATTCTCCAAGTCCTTCAATCAAAAATAAAGCTATGGATTATCTCTCTTATGCTTACAGGTACCACTTTTGGAAAAATTCCACCAGCACCCCTCTCTATCAATCTTCCAAAGAAAATTTCTTCCCTAATATCAAACTTAATGATCCTAAACAAATATTTCTTAATTTAGCTAATAAAAAAATTTGTATCCTTGATGAAGGGAATAATTCTATTTACGAAACTGACCTTGATGGAAATATCCTCCAAATTTTCAAAATCGATAATTTAAGAAGCTTCTTTTTCAATAGAAAAGGAGAATTATTTTTAGCCACCAAAAAATTTATCTCTACCCCAGAAAAAGAAACTATTCAATTCAGCTATATTTATGAGTTAAAAACTAAATTCATAAAAGATATAAAAGATGCTGCAATTGATGCTGAAGGAAATTATTATATCATTGATGGTAATATTAAAGGATTATTTAAATTCAACAATAAAGCAGAAGAAATCGATTTCCCTCTCCACAAAACAAAGGAAAGTTTTAAAAAGATATTAATTGATCAAAGAAATAGAATATTGCTTGTTGCTGATGATAAATTATTTAAAATCTACAATACTGATGGAGAATTATTATATAGCATAGCGGATTATAATGGCGAAAAATTCAAAGAAATTAAAGATTTTACTATTGATGCTTTTGAAAATATTTATATACTGGATAGTGATTCAAAAACAATCTACATCTATGATAATTTATTAAAACCTTTAGCGAAATTTAATATCCCTGAAAATATTGCTCCGGTTAGTATTGCATCAGGCTTTGAGGGCGAACTTTATTTGATAAATAAAAAGACTAAATCCATTTTTCTGTTTAAATAAGAACTATGAAAAAAGCTATAAATATAATATTTTTATTTTTAATAAGCTATTGTCTTTATGCGCAAGCTCCTATAAATTTATCAGAGTTGGAAGCTAAATTAATTGAAGGAAAGAATGCTTACATAATGGGAGATTTTAATAAAGCAATAGAAAATCTTACACTTATAGTTGAACAATTAGAAATTATTAAATCACAACGACCTTTAATCCAACAAGAAGCCAATCTCTATATTAATGCACTTAATTACTTAGCTCAATCTTATCTTGGATCCGATAAAGAACAAGAAGCTCAATATTGTTTTGCTACCCTTATTCAATTTAAACCTTCTTTTGCTCTTGATCCTATTTTAACTTCACCCAAAATAATTAATTTCTTTGAAAATTTAAGAAAATCTCTTATTTCTTATTTAAGTTTATCAACTAACCCAGATGACGCTACAATTTTTATAGATGACCAGCAAATTTCTCAAGGTAAAATTGAAAGAGAGCCTTTAATAGCTGGCAGCCATAAGTTGATAATAGAAAGAGCAGGTTTTGCTACAATTAGTAAGGAGATAATGCTTCTGGCTGGAAAAATTACAGATTTAGGTACAATAAATTTGACTCGCAATTCAAGTGTCTGTTTGATAACTACCTACCCACCGGAAACAGAAGTTATTCTTGATGGCAAAACTATTGGCTTCACTTCAAAAGGAGCTCCCCCAGATATTGCTTCCTATGCTAAATCTTATGGGTTAGACCCAGAAAATTTTTCCGCTTATTTACCTGTTGTAATTCCGGATACTTTAGAACATTATATAGAATTTAAAAAACCTTGCTATGAAAAAGAGCAAATAATTGTTAAATTCTCAGCACTAAAAGATTATTATTATGATCCCATTATCTTAAAACCATCTTATTCCCAAATTATATTAAATTCTAAAGAAAATGGAAAAGTCTATATAGATGGAAATTTTATCGGAGAATTAAAGAAAAAAACTTTTCAGGTATGTTCCGGCTTCCATAAACTAACTATTAAAACTTCGTGGGGAGATTATAAAACAGAATTCTCTCTCGCAAAAGATGAAGAAAAAATTTTAGATATTGTCATCAAACCATCATTATTATATCTCGGTATCATTGAAGACCCTTCAATTCCTGATTCTCTCAAAAATAAAGTCTCTCAACTTATTCACAAATATCTTAAAAATTTAAATAAATATAATTTGCTCCTTAAAGATAAAGAAACTTTGTCCATAAAAGATAATCAAAAATTAGCTGTAGAGATCGCCTCAATTATACTCTCCGAATTCCAAAGAGGCTCACAAGAGAATTTAGATACTCTTTTAAAAGACATCTCTGAAGCTACTGATGCTCATCTTTTTCTATTCGGAAAAATCATCCCAGAAAAAATTTCTAAAATTACCACATTTTACCTATTCTCAGATTTATTGTCAAAACCTGATGAAATCAATATTGAAATTGAAAATGAAAATGATTGGAATAAATTATTTTATCTTTTAGATGCTGACCTGCCCCTTTATAAACCAATGCTACCTCTTATTCTGGTTAATTCTCCTACATCTAATACCCTTTCAGTAATTGAAATAAAAAATAAAAATCTATCCGCCATTAAGCCCGGAGATTTTATAAATTCAGTAGATGGAAAAAAAATTACTTCTATTAAAAAATTAACAGAATATTTATATGAGAAAAAAGAAAATAAGGTTAAATTAGAAATTTATTCTCCATCAACTAATAAAATAAGTAATATTGATGTAGAAATCATCAAATCTCCTTACGAAATAGCCTTTTCTGTATCTCCTCTCCTTTTGAACAAATCAATAGTGAATTTATTAAAATACACTGATGGTCCCAATGAAGAAGAAAAGAACCTTGCTTTATTTAACATAGCTTTAATTTATATGAAGACCCAAGATTTTAATAAAGCTTTAGATTATCTGAATAAATCACATATTAAGAAAGAAGCTGGGATCAATAATCAAACTATACAATATAGAATTGCCCAATGCAATTATGAATTAGGCTATAAAAGAGATGCGCAAAAAATATTTGAAGCTCTTTCAAATTATAGTTTCTCTACCTTATTGGATGATTTTGGACCTGCTGTATCTTTATCTGCAAAATCTTATTTATCGATAATCAAATGAGGGAAGTTTATAGAGTTTTTAGAGTTGAGAGTTTATAGAGTTCCACAAATTCTACCTCTTTGCCTGAAAATGATCATTTATAAGGAATGATTGATTAAAGATTATGGTTGATGGGTGATTGGTAATAGGTAATAGGTGATTGATGATAGGTTAATGATAATAAAAGAAATGAGATAAGTAATGGGGAAGAAGTAAGAAGAATAAATTATTAATTTTTATTGTTAGAGCAATGATTAAAAACTGATAATGGTAAATAATAAGGCACAAAGGTAAGAAATTGTGGAACTCTATAAACTCTAAAAACTCTATAAACTCAATAAACTCAAATCTAGTTGAGAGTTTATAGAGTTCCACAAATATGATTGCTTTAATAATAAAAAGGTAATAATGGTTAAACTCTCAAATCTAAACTCCATAACTATTTAGTACTTTCCTAATGCTAAAAAACCTATCCAATACCAAAAAAATTAGAAACCACAAAGATCATAAAAGAATCTTAAAGCAAATGAAGAAAAATTATAGAAGTAATTTATATTATAGCTAAAATAGGTATGAGTTATCCTATCACCTATAACCTATAACCTAT
>CAYREJ010000059.1:8673-11688 GCA_964423235.1 uncultured Acidobacteriota bacterium
ACCTATCACCTATTATTGAAAATAAAAGATTACTCTGTTAGAATAAGAAATAATTTTTTATTTCAAGGAGTATAAGATGAGAATCCTTATAACAGGAGGTGCTGGTTTCATAGGTTCCCATCTTGCTGAGGCTCTTTTGCAAGAAGGAAATGAGGTTTATGTAATAGATAATTTATCAACTGGCAGTATAGAAAATATTGCTCCCTTGAAAAGTCATCCGAAATTTTCTTATATTATTGAAGACATTATGAATACTCGTATTATGGCTGAATTAGTTGATCTATGCGATATTATTTTTCATTTAGCAGCAGCAGTCGGAGTTAAGCTAATTGTAGAAAGTCCAGTTCACACGATTGAAACAAATATAAAGGGAACTGAAATAGTTTTGAATCTGGCAAGCAAAAAGAAAAAGAAAGTTATAATAACATCCACAAGTGAAGTATATGGAAAATCTACAAAAGTTCCTTTTTCAGAAAAAGATGATTTATTATTAGGACCGACATTTAAGAATAGATGGTCATATGCTTGCTCTAAAGCGATTGATGAATTTTTAGCTTTAGCTTATTGGAAAGAAAAAAAACTACCGACAATCATAGTGCGACTTTTTAATACAGTAGGACCGAGGCAAAGCAGCCAATATGGAATGGTAATTCCGAGATTTATAACTCAGGCAATTAAAAATGAACCAATCACAGTTTACGGAGATGGTTCACAATCAAGATGCTTCACTTGGGTTGGAGATATCGTTGATGCTTTGATAAAATTAAGCAAAGAAAATAAAGCTATCGGCAATATCTTTAATATTGGAAGCACAGAAGAAATTACAATTCTTGAATTAGCAAAATTAATTAAAAACCTCTTGAATTCTGATTCGGAAATTATTTTCATACCTTATGAAAAAGCTTATGAAGAAGGTTTTGAAGATATGGTAAGAAGAATACCGGATATATCAAAAGCTAAAGAAATTATAGGCTTTCATCCTACGAAATCAATAAAAGATATTATTCTTTTAACAGCTGAATTCTATAAATCTAAATTAAAAAATAACTGAAATGCCGGAAATTAGATTGAATTTAATTAGTAGAGAATGGGTAATAATTGCCAAAGAAAGAGCCAAAAGACCTCATGAATTTATCAGAGAAAATAATAATGTTGCCATACCTGAATATGATGAAAAATGTCCTTTTTGTCCGGGCAATGAAGCAATGACTCCGCCTGCTATTTTTACTTTTCCCAAAAATTATAAATGGAAAATTAGAGCTTTTCCTAATAAATTTTATGCGCTTACAAAGGAGCAAAAATTATTTAAAGAGTTCTATGGTCTAAAAAGGATAGTATCCGGATTCGGCATTCATTATGTTGTAGTGGAAAGTCCCAAACATAATGATAAGCTATGTTTGCTAAATACAAAGAAAATAGAGACCCTTATTAAATGCATTAAGAAATTATTTATTATGAGTTCAGAAGATTCATCTATTAAGCATATAATCATTTTTAAAAACTATGGTGAAGAAGCAGGAACATCTTTAATACATCCTCATTTACAAATTATTGGCACTCCTATCGTCCCAATGCAAATAAGAGATAGGTTAAATGCTTATCTTCATTACTATGAAGATACAGGTAAATGCTTGTTCTGCGATACGATTGAAGATGAAATTAAAGATAGAAAAAGGATCATTTTAAACACAAAGAACTTTGTGGTATTTATTCCATATGCTGCTTTTTCTCCTTTTCATACTTGGATATTTCCAAAAGATCATTCTTCTTCCTTTGCAAAGGTTTCAAATGAAGAAATAAAAGATTTATCAATCACTTTAAAACTTCTTTTGTATAAAATTTATAAAGGATTAAATGATCCGTCATATAATATGGTAATAAGAACATTGATGCCGCAAGAAGCTAAATTAGAATATTTTCATTGGTACATTACAATTATACCGAGAGTTAGTAAAGCTGCTGGATTTGAATTAGGTTCCGGTATGTTTATAAATACATCTTTGCCGGAAGAAAGCGCACTTTATTTAAAAAAAATAAAAGCATAAAAATGTGGAGGTGTTTATTTTTATGAAAACATTAGGATTAATAGGATTAGGAACGATGGGTAGCGGGATTGCTCAAATTTTTGCAGAAAAAGGATACATAGTGATTGCAAGAGAAGTAAATGAGCAATTATTGGAGGGTGGTTATAAAAGAATTAACTCCAGCTTAGACAGAAAATTACAAAAGGGTAAAATGACTGAAGAGGAAAAAAAGCAAGTAATTGCTAACATTAAACTAACAACTTCTTTAGAAGATTTATCCAAAGCTGATTTTGTAATTGAAGCTATTACTGAGAATTATGAGTTGAAAGCGAAATTATTTGCTGAATTAGATCAAATCTGCAGAGAAGAAATAATATTTGCGACAAATACTTCATCCATTTCAATAACTAAATTAGCTAATAATACCAAAAGAGCAGAAAAATTTATTGGGATGCATTTTTTCAATCCTGTACCCGTTATGAAATTAGTAGAGGTGGTAAAAGGGATAGCAACAAGTGAGGAAACAACTCAAACGACGATTAAATTAGCTAAGGAATTAGAAAAAATACCGATTGAAGTTAATGATTATCCGGGGTTTGTCTCTAATAGGATATTAATGCCGATGATAAATGAAGCAATCTTTGCTTATATGGAAGGAGTAGCAACAGCTGAAGCCATTGATTCAGTTATGAAATTAGGAATGAATCATCCAATGGGTCCATTGGAATTAGCTGATTTTATAGGATTGGATGTTTGTCTTGATATATTAGAAGTGCTTTATGAAGGATTTAAGGATCCCAAATATCGTCCTTGCCCTTTATTAGTCAAAATGGTTAACGCAGGCTATTTAGGAAGGAAATCAGGGAAGGGCTTTTACAGTTATTAGAGAATCAGTGAATAGCTGAACTAAATCAAATTCTCAATTTAATGGCGAACTCTGAAATACTTACCTAATTACGATTTTTTACCTTCTCAAAAGGATAGAATAGTT
>CAYREJ010000060.1:0-11648 GCA_964423235.1 uncultured Acidobacteriota bacterium
TCTGTTTAAATCTGTGTTAATCTGTGTTAATCGCATGAAAAAATCTTGTGATAATTTTGAGCTTTAATTGCTCACTCGTTGAATCATTTATACTTTATATGATAAAATTTGTTAATTAGAGGAAAAAAATCGTATGAGTAAGCTATTTGGAACAGATGGAATAAGAGGAAAGGCAGGCGAATTTCCCATTGATAAAACGACTATGAAGAAATTGGGATTTAATTTAGCTAAAATAATAATAGAAAGAGATAAAAGCCAGCCAAAGATAATAATTGGATATGATACGCGTCAATCAAGTAAGGACATATTCAAGTGGATAGCAGAGGGAATTAATCAAGGCGGGGGAGAGGTTTTGGATGCTGGAGTAGTTTCAACGCCCCTTTTATCATTTTTATCCTGTTATTTGCGAAAATATTCTGTAGCAATAACAGCTTCCCATAATCCTTATGAAGACAATGGAGTAAAAATAATAGGAGAAGATGGGTTGAAGCTTCTTTCAGAGATAGAAGAAATTATAGAAAAGAACATCTTTAGTGAAGAAGATTCACCTATAAATCGCAGCAGTCTTTGCATTAAAAATATTCATCAAGAAGCTGTTGAAATATATTATGAAGAATTAATCAAGAGATTTTTCAACTTTGATTTAAAGGGAATGAATATCGCTTTAGATTTAGCTAATGGTGCGGCTTATGAGATAATTCCGATGATATTTAGCAGATATGGAGCCGATGTAGAAATTTATAATAATAAACCAAATGGGAGGAACATAAATGATAGGTGTGGAGCTTTATTTCCGGAGCATTTAAAAGGATTGATAAAGGAAAGGAAAATTGATATAGGGATTTCTTTTGATGGGGATGCTGATCGGGCAATATTTATAGATAATGAAGGAAGAATTTATGATGGGGATTTGAGTTTAGCTATAATAGCACAGTATTTTAAAAAGAAAGAGAAGTTGAATCATAATACGGTAGTAGCTACGATAATGAGTAATTATGGATTGGAAAAATTTTTAATTGAGAGGGGCATGAAATTACTGAGGGTTCCAGTTGGGGATAAATATGTTATAGAAAAAATGTTGCAGGAGAATTTGAATTTGGGTGGGGAGCAATCCGGGCATATAATATTGTCCGATATTTCAAAAACCGGTGATGGCTTAATTACAGCACTTTTAGTTATAAAAATTTTAAAGGAGGAACCTTCTTTCCTTCATTCAATAGTGCAGGGATTTGAAAGGTATCCTCAAACATTAATAAATGTTAGGATAAAAAACAAAATCCCTTTTGAAGATATACCGGGCTTTAATGAAAAACATAATGAGATTATAAATAAATTAAGAAATAGAGGGAGAATAGTAGTGCGATATTCGGGCACAGAGCCTCTTTTAAGAATAATGGTTGAAGGAGAGGAAATAAATGAAATAAAAGAGTATGGGGAAAGTTTAGCGGGTATTGCTGAAAGATATTTAGCATAGAATGGGAATAGATTAATGGCAAATAAGTGATCAAGAAGGTATAATGTATATGTGAATTATAAGAAGCTTATTGCAAATTTAATCATTTTTGTAATACTGGCGGGCATAAGTATTTTCTATTATAAAATAAAAGAGAAACATCAAAAAACCTTTAGAGTAGTAAAAACTTCGCCGGAACATTCATTTACAAAGAAAATTGATGTCCATAAGATGGAAAATTTTGTCTATGACCATTATAGAAAAGATAAAAAGCTTTTTACTCTTTCAGCAAAATTTCACATTATGCTTGAGAATCAGCGGAGTGAAATGGAAATAATCAATATTATAATTTATGATGATAAAGGGAAGAAATCTTATGAAATAAATGCAGAAAAAGGATTTATAACGAAGGATAGGGATTTAATTGTTTTATGGAGGAATGTATATATAAAAAATATTAAAGGCTGGGAGATAAAAACTAGCCAAGTAAAATACTTCCCGAAGGAAGAAATTTTATATTTGCCTGTTAAATCATTTATTACTTGGGAAGAAAAGAATATAAAAGGAAAGGCTCAAAGCATGAAATATTATCCGAAAAGGAAAGAATTAGAATTTATCGGTTCTGTTTCCCTGACGCAAAATAAAGATAATAATATTATAGAAATAATGGGAGAGCATTTAATTTTAAATGAGCAAAATGATAATGGCATTTTAGAAGGAAATCCAGCTAAGATTAGAAACAACCAAAGCAAAATTTTTGGCAATAAAATTATTTTTAATTTTTATTCAGATGAAAGGACTATTAAGAGTGCGGATATTTATGAAGATGTATTATTGATTTATTCAAAGGAGGAGGTAGAAGAAGGTTCAGATGAAAGGAATATTAGAGCAGTAGGTAATACTATGAAATTGGAATTTGATAAAGAGGGTAGAATTAATTCTTGGAGCTTGTACGGGAATGCTGAAGTAAAAGCATCAGAAGTAAAGGAAAATATATATTAAGGTCTGCTAATATTGAAGGAAAGTATAAAGAAGCAGCAGTCTTATCTGAAATAGTAAGTCCTGTATCGGGGATGCTTTTTTTAAGGGATTTTTCAATGGAACCTCCGAGGATGATAGCAGCTAAAGCTAATGAAATTTCCATCGCTCTTGATAAGGAAAAATCTTTTTCACCTAAATTAGTTTCTTTTGAAGGAGATGTTGAAATTACTGAAAAAGATAATCAAGGATTAAGCAATTCTGCTGTATTTTATCTTAATGAAAATAAGCTTGTTCTTACAAAAGATGCTACTTGGATTAATCCTGATTTAAAAATTAAAGCAGATAATTTTGATATATACTTTGATGAGAAAAAAGTTAAAGCACAAAATGATAATGAAAAGGCTGTAGAGACTTTTTTATTATCTGATAAAATCTCTTTTACCAAAAATAGAAAGAATTCCTACATTTCTTCTAAATCTTTAGAAATTATTGGAGAAAAGATTAAATTTAATGGGAATGTATTTTTCTCTAATAATACTTATATATTATTTTCGGATGATATGGAAGCTGATAACGAGAAGGGAGAAATTGTAGCTAATAATTTGAAAGAGTTAAAAATTATGAAGAATGCGAATAAAGAAGAAAAGAATGATTTTTATTTGATCAAAGCAGGGAGAATGAATTTTTTCAGAAAGGAGAATAGATTTCAATTTACAGGAAAGACTGAATTTCGGGACGCTATTGAAGGAATAAAGATTATGTCCGAAAAAATAAATTTGCAGATAAATGATAAAGATGAGATAACGAAGGCATTAGCAGAAGGAGCGGTTTCGTTGTTTAAGGAGAAGATAAATGGCAAGTCAGCAAAAGCGGAATACAAGATAAAAGAAAATTTAATATTGCTTATGGATGCGGCTGAGTTAACAGATGCAGAGAATAATAAATTAAAAGGTGAGTTTTTGACATTGAATCTAAAAGATGATAAAATCAAAGCAATTGGCAAAGGATACCAAAGAACTGAAAGTTTATATTATCAAAAAGGGAAAGAATAATAGAATATGTCAGTTTTAAAAATTCAGAATCTTCTAAAGTCTTACAATAGCAGGAGGGTAGTGGATGAAATTTCTTTAGAATTAAGGAGTGGTGAAATAGTGGGTTTATTAGGTCCAAATGGAGCGGGCAAAACTTCTACCTTTTATTGTATTGTGGGATTGATAGATTCGGAAGGCGGCAAAATTTTTATTGATGATACTGAAATTACAAAGATGGCAATGTTTAAAAGAGCAAGATTGGGAATAAATTATTTGCCGCAGGAATCTTCAATTTTTAGAAAAATGACAGTTAAAGAAAATATATTAGCGGTGTTGGAATTAATGGGTATTAATAAAGAAGAGCGACAAAGGAGGCTATATAAATTGTTAAAGTCCATGGGGCTATTGGAATTAGCCAATTCAAAAGCTTATTCTCTATCAGGGGGTGAAAGAAGGAGGGTTGAAATAGCACGGGCTTTAGCAACACAGCCTCGATTTATGTTATTAGATGAGCCTTTTTCTGAAATTGACCCGATAGCTATTAATGAATTGCAAAAGACGATTAAATCCTTAGCTAAAAGCGGGATTGGTATTCTTATTACAGACCATAATGTGCGAGATACTTTAAAAATTACTGATAGAGCTTACATTATCAATAATGGGAAAATATTCGCTTATGGAACTCCTGAAGAATTAGCAAATAATGATGCCGTTAAAAAAATATATCTTGGCAAAGATTTTAAATTATATTAAAATATAATATAAAAAGCTAAAGTAAAAATATGAATTTGCATCAGAAATTGCAATTAACATTAAAACATGTATTAACGCCTTCTTTACAGCAAGCTATCCGGTTGCTTCCACTCACGAGATTAGAATTGGCAATAACTATAAATCAAGAGTTAACTTTAAATCCGGTTTTAGAAGAAGCAATGGAATTAGAAGAAGTCCAAGAGGATAATCAAGAATTATTATTAGAAAGGCAAAAGGCTAAATCGGAAGATACCGAAACCTCAATGAGGGAGGATGATTTTGAAGCCTTTTTCAATGAGTATTTTGATAATGCTTATATTCCGAGAATGAAAGAAGAACAAGAAGCTGTATCTCTTGAAGCAACAGTTTCGCAACCATCAAATTTGGCTACTCATCTTAGATGGCAATTAGCAATGGCAAAGCTTAACGAAAGAGAAAAAGAAATTGCGGAAGCAATAATTGGTAATTTAGATCCCAATGGATTATTAGCAGTAAGCATAGAAGAGATTGCGGAACTTGGAAATTATACCGTAGAAGAAGTGGATAAGATTTTAAAAATTATTCAAAAGCTTGATCCAGTGGGTGTGGCAGCCACGAACTTAAATGAATGTTTAATGCTTCAACTGGAGCAATTGGGATTGCACAATTCACCGGCAGCTGAAATCATTAAAAATTATCTTCATTTAGTAAAAAAATATGATCTTACTACTTTATCCAATAAATTAAAGATACCAGTGGAAGAAGTAAAATATTATATTGATGTAATAAAGAATTTAGACCCGGCACCGGGTCTAAGATATAATTCCAGGGACCCCATTTACATAAAGCCGGATGTGCTTGTTAAAAAAATTGATGATCATTATGAAGTAGAATTACTGGAAGAAGGTTTTCCTAAGATAAAAATTAATCCTCTTTATAGAAAAATATTAAAGGAAAAAGATAAGTATCCTCCTGAAACCATAGCTTATGTTAGAGACAAATTAAAAGCTGGTATATGGCTTATTAAAAGTTTAGATTTGAGACAGCAGACATTATATAAAGTAGCAAAGGCTATAGTAGATTTTCAAAAAGATTTTTTAGATTATGGTCCGAGCAAAATCAAACCATTAACATTAAAAGATATTTCTCAAGTAGTTCAGATGCATGAGTCAACAATTTCGCGTGCTGTTACGAATAAATACATGATGACGCCCCGCGGTCTGTTTGAAATGAAATATTTTTTCCATAGCGGATTAGAAAATGAGCAAGGCGAAGAAATTTCTTCATTGGTGATTAAAGGCAAAATTCAAGAGATAATTCAACAAGAACCTCAAAGGAAGCCATATAGTGATAGTAAAATTGTTCAAATTCTAAGGAGACAGGGCATAATAATATCAAGAAGGACGATTGCTAAATATAGAGATGAATTAAATATACCAGCTTCTCATATTCGAAAAAATATAAAAAAATTTTGAGGTGCTAACATGGAAATACAATATATAGGAAAAGGCATAGAGATTAATGATAATTTAAGGAATTTTACGGAAAGGAAGCTAAATAAGATAGCTAAGCTGGATCAGATTTTAGATATAACAGTAACATTAGCACAAGAGAAATATAGGTATGTAGCTGATTTTTTAATACATACAAGAAATAATACTTGGAATATTAAGGAAGAAAGCACTGACATAAAATTATCAATCCAGCAAGCTATCAATAAGCTCCAGCGGCAAATAACAAAACAAAGAGACAAAGTAGTGGATAGGAAAAGGAGAGCGAAAAATAGCATAAATTCTTGGCAAGTGAGCATTCTTTCTTTTGAGGAAACTGAGCCCCAGCCGAAAATTTTAAAAGAAAATAGATTTGAAATTAAGCTTATGTCTTTAGAAGAAGCTTATGATCAATTGATAACACTCAAAAACGATTTTGTAATTTTTAGGGATGCTAATAATAATAGGATTTCCGTTTTATATAGAAGGAAGGATGGTAATTTTGGTTTAATATTACCGGAAACGGACTAAAGAGGCGTTGTTGAAATTAACTTCATTACTTCAAAATAGCAATATAATAGAATTGCATGGAAATACAAGAGAAGAAGTTCTTAAAGAATTGGTGGATTATATTTATAGTAAGAAAGCCATTTTTGATAAAGAAGAAATATATAAAAAATTATTAGAAAGAGAATTGTTAGAATCTACCGCTGTGGAAAATTATGTTGCTATCCCGCATTGTAAACTTGAAGGATTGGAAAATCCTATTATTGAAATAGGAATATCAAGAACGGGCATTAATTTTTGCTCTTCCGATAAGAAGTTAACATATGTCTTCTTTCTTGTTATTTCACCGAATGAATTACCAGCACTACATTTAAAGTTATTAGCTGCAGTTGCTAAAATTGCCAAGTCAAAAGATTTAATAAAAAAAATTATTGCTGAACAAGATAAAAACAAAATTCTCCAATTAATAGCAGCAGAAGAAGAAAAACAAATATTAAAGTCCCCATAGATTTATGGCAGTGAATCAAGAAAAAAAAACTATTAGCGTTGAGGAAATCTTAAATAATAAAGAGTTAAAGCTTTCTGTAATAGCAGGAAAAGAAGGAATCTTTAATGAAATAAATTATTCAAAAGTTCAAAAGCCGGGCTTAGCAATAGCTGGTTTCACTAAGTATATAAGGAAAGGGAGAGTTCAAATAATAGGATTGAGCGAAAATGAGTATTTAAATTCCTTAGAAGAAGATCTTCAATTGAGGGTATTAAGGGCTTTTTTAGATGCAAAGCCTTCTTGCATAATACTTTCAAAAGGTGTTAAGCCTTCTTCAGTATTTATTGATTTAGCTAATGAATGTGAAGTCCCAATTTTGGAATCTAATTATCCTACTTCAATTCTAATAGAAAAGATTACTAATTTTCTTACTGAGAAATTAGCTCCTTCCATTTCTATTCATGGGGACTTGCTTAATATTTTTGGGATAGGAACTTTAATTTTAGGTGAAAGCGGCGTAGGGAAGAGTGAAGCTGCTTTGGAATTGATATGCAGGGGACATAGATTGATTGCTGATGATATGGTAATAATTAAAAAGATAGGCGAAAATGAATTAATAGGTGAAGCTCCGCATAATATCCAGCATTACATTGAAATACGAGGTATCGGTATTATTAATATTAAAGAAATGTTTGGTATTTCTTCTACTGACATTCATTCTAAAATTGATTTAGCCATATCTTTGGAAAA
Source organism: uncultured Acidobacteriota bacterium (assembly GCA_964423235.1). GTDB lineage: Bacteria > Acidobacteriota > HRBIN11 > MFGW01 > MFGW01 > CAYREJ01. The sequence goes on from CAYREJ010000060.1 coordinate 7,432, forward strand.
ATGGAAAGAAGAAGAAGAATACGATAGACTTGGCATTGATGCTCACTCCTTCAATATTTTAGATGTTGATATACCTTTGAGAAAAATTCCAGTTGCTCCCGGAAGAAATATTGCTCTTTTGATAGAAGTTGCCGTCAGAGACATCCTTCTTAAAAGAGAAGGAATTAATTCTGCTATGCAATTAATTTCGGCTATTCAAAATAATTATAAGAAATGACTGCCATCTTAGAATTTATTTTCTTAACGGGCTTATCCGGAGCAGGCAAAAGTACTGCACTTAAGGCTTTTGAAGATTTAGGCTTCTTTTGTATTGATAATTTACCATCTATACTCCTTCCCACTTTTGTAGAACTGTGTCAGCAGTCCTCAGAAGAGTTTAGAAAAGTGGCTATCGGTATTGATATTAGAGAAGGAACTTTTTTGAAAAATTTTCCCAATATATATAAAAAATTAAAAGAATCTCAATATAATTGTAAATTGATTTTCTTTGATGCTTCAGATGAGGTTTTGGTAAAAAGATATATTGAAACCAGAAGACCTCATCCTTTAGCTTTTAATAAACCTGTTATTGAAGGTGTTAGTGAAGAGAAAAAACGACTTGAAAAAATTAAAGAATTAGCTGACCAAATTATTGATACTACCAATTTTTCAGTTCATGACCTCAGAAGTTATATTACACAGCTGTATCCCGAATCTAAAGAAGAACAAAGGATATTAATTAATATAATTAGTTTCGGTTATAAATTTGGTATCCCTTATGAAGCTGATCTCGTTTTTGATGTTAGGTTCCTTCCTAACCCATTCTTTGTTCCGGAATTAAAAAATTTATCCGGCAATGATTCAGCCGTTATGAATTTTGTTTTATCAAAAGAAATAACGAAAGATTTCATTGAGCATCTTAAAACCTTTTTATCCTTTCTAATTCCTCAATATATAAAGGAAGGTAAGAAATATTTAACTATCGCTTTTGGTTGCACGGGTGGAAAGCACCGTTCTGTCTGCATCGCTGAAGTTATGCAAAAATATTTATTAAATGAGAATTATATAGTTGAACTTCGCCATAGAGATATTACTAAATTTTAATCAATGCCATATTCTATAATCTATTTTTTATTTTTTCTTTCAGGTCTTATATCCTTGCATTATGAAGTAATATGGTTTAAATTTCTACAATATCTATTCGGCTCCACTGTTCATTCTGTTAGCATACTCTTATCTTCTTTTATGGGCGGCTTGTCCTTTGGCTCTTATCTTATTGGAAAATATCTTAAAAATAAAAACGGTTTCTCTCTTTTGATATATGCATATCTTGAAATTATAATCGCTTTATATGCTCTTTCTTTTCCTTTTTTATTTAAATTGATTCAAAAAATTTATCCTCTTATTAGTGGAGATAATCATTTTTTTTTATCTTCTCTTGCTATTAATTTAGTTTTAAGCTTCTTAATACTTGCACTACCTACAATTGCAATGGGAGCTACTCTTCCTGCATTGGCAAATTTCATTATCTCTGAATTAGATACCTCCGGCAAGAAATTAGGTATCCTTTATTTTGTCAATACTCTTGGTGCTTTTACTGGCTCTCTCACTTCAAGCCTTTTTCTTATTGAACATCTCGGATTGAATAATCTCTTAGCCGCCAGTAGCTTTGTGAACATCATCATCGGTTTCACCTCCATTGTCCTTTATAAATCCTTTTATAAAAAAGAATCTTCCTATATTGAATCACAGCGTAGCTATTCCTTTCCTCCAATTAAATTAACTGAAACAACAAAAAAAATTTTAATAATATATTCAATATCAGGAGGCATATCATTAGCATATGAAGTCCTATTTACACGCTTACTCTCTCAAATAACTCTCAACACCATTTATGCTTTCGCTATTATGCTTTCTGCTTTCCTTTTGGGTATCGCATTAGGAAGCTTCCTTATTAGCTTTTTTGCCGATAGGCTAAATAGAATTTGTCTTTCCCTTGCCTTCCTTCAATTCTTATTGGCTCTTTTTTTTGTCTTTATTATGAAATTTTTTGCTAAACTGTTTCATTATTCTTACAAAATAGATATTTTCTTTCATGGTAATTGGATTTTAATTTTATCCCTTAAATTCTTTCTATTCTTCTTCTTTCTTTTTCCAATTACACTCATATTTGGTGCTTTATTTCCTCTCTTTTGTAAAAGTATAATTTCCTCCATCCAGACATTGGGTAGGGAAGTCGGTTTAGTTTATTTTTTTAATACTGCTGGAGCTATCCTAGGCTCATTAATTTGCGGATTTATTCTTTTACCTTCCTTCGGATCCAAATCAACTTCACTTATCTTCATTACATTAAATTTCCTATTGGCTGCTTATCTTTTATTTCTTGAATCAAATATTAATAAAGTATTTAAGTTTGCTTTTATTATCTTAATGTTTATTGCGCCTCATTTAGTTAAAAACATTATCCCAGATGTCATCTATGAAGTTTCTCTTTCAAAAATTACTGCCGCTGAAAAATTGCTATTTTTTAAAGAAGGCATTGATGGAAATGTCATGATTACGCTTAATAAAAAGAAAAATAATAAGGTTCTTTATTTGAATAATGAATGGATAGCTAATACGATGGCTCCCGGACATATGCTTTTTGGACATATCCCTATTTTGCTATCAGCACACGCTAAAAATGTATTAGTAGTTGGATTAGGGTCAGGAATCACTGCAAAATCTACTTCTCTTCATCCATCAATAAAAAAAATAGACATTGTTGAAATATCAAAAACAGTCGTAGAAGCTTCTGATCTCTTCTTAAAAGATAATAATGACATCCTCAATAATAATAAAGTTAAACTTTATATAGATGATGTCCGACATTTTCTGTTAAAAACTAATGAAAAATATGATTTGATCCTTCACGAGCCTCTGCAGCAATGGACAGCCGGGACCGTTAATTTATACACAAAAAATTATTACGAACTTTGTAAATCAAAATTAAATAAGTATGGTTCTATTACTCAATGGGTTCAATTAAATACTCTCTCTATTTCAGATTTAAAAATGATTATTAAAACTTTTAGGTCTTCCTTTCCGAATAGTTCTGCTTGGCTCATTGGAAAAGAATTATATCTTATCGGAAGGAAAACGCCTTACCGTGTTCCATTTGAAGAATTAATAAAAAATTTGCCTTTTTCTTTAGCTTGGAAAGATATTTCAGCTGATTCTTTTAATAGCCCATGGCAAGTATTTTCTCCTTTAGATTTATTTGCTTTTCATTTTATGAATTCTTCAGAGTTAAATAAAATAGCTGATAGTAAAGTTATAATTACTGATGATAAGCCTATAATGGAATACTCGGTTGCTCGTTCAGTTTCTTGCACCAATCAAATAGAAGCCCTTAATTTTTTAATAAAAAATAAAGATTGCAACATATTTCCTGACCATTTTATAATTAAGGAAGCTTCTTTAAAAAATAGATTTTTGAATATATGCAATAGCAAAAGGTATATTTATTTGAGCTTGTTCAGTTCAGAAAATAATAATCTATTGGAGGCAGAAAATTATTTGGAGAAAGCATTAGAATTATCATATTCTGAAGCTTCAATTCAAAAATTAGTTTCCGAAAGTTATTTAGGATTAGCAACAAAAACTTCAGAAAAAGGCTTGATTCAAAAATATTATTTTAAAGCCTTGAATGCTTGCCCGACTTGTTATAATGCATTATTAAAAATTGGAGAAGTAGCCCAACTTAATGGGAATATAATGGGAGCTCACTATTATTATTCAGAAGCAATGAAGAATAGACCTAATTTGCCTGAAGCTTATAACCACCTTGCAATTTTGTATGCAAGAGACAATTTTGTTTTGGCGAAGCATTTCTTTAGAAAAGCAATATCTTTATCAAGGTATAATCCGGATTATTATAATAATCTAAAGCTTTTGGAGAAGTTGAGGTAGGTAAACACAGACGAACATAGATGAACACAGATAAACACAGATGAAATATTATGATAATCTAGATTTAATATGATATCTTGAAATAATTAATTATAAGTTGGAGGTGCTTTATGAGCTTAAAATTTTCTCGGAGGAATTTCTTAACAGGTGTATTTTTTTCCATTTTTAATTTAATTGGAAGGAAGGCATCCTTGGAAGAGAAAGCGGTTAGGAGGGGTAAGAAGCTGCCGGTAGTTATAGCGAGTGCCAATGGTTTAAAAGCTGTGGAAAGAGCGTATCAGATTATG
>CAYREJ010000061.1:0-11577 GCA_964423235.1 uncultured Acidobacteriota bacterium
AAGATCATTGATTCTAAATTTTACATTAGAGAAAAAAAATAGTTTCCTACGCAATTATTCAGCTTTTTCAATGGATGCGGTGAGTAATAATACTTAATTTAAAATAAAATACAAAGCGATTAAAATCAGAAAGCTTTAGATTTATAAGATAGTTATTATTCTTCTATTATTTTTCGGATGGTTTTTAATATTTCACTTTTCATGTAGGGCTTTTGAATAAAATCTTTAGCGCCGGCTTTTAACATTTCAGCTTTAAGATCCGATTCTATATAACCGCTGGCAAAAATTACTTTTACACTGGGCTCTATGGCTTGAAGACGAGGTAAAAGCTCCATACCTGAAAGTTTTGGTAGACCAATATCTAAAAGAACAACTGCTATTTCCTCCTTGTACTCAGCATATTTTGAAAGGGCTTCAAAACCATCTGCTGCAGTTATGACTTTATATCCATTTCTTTCAAGAATGGATTGAAGAAAATCCAACAGCATTTTTTCATCTTCCACAACAAGGATGGTCCCTTCTCCTTTTGTTTCTTCTTCTTTTTCTTTTTTAATTTTATGTTCTGGGAAATACTTAGCAACAGGAAAATAAAGATGAATTGTGGTTCCGACTGCAATTTTGCTTTTCACATCAATAAATCCTTGATGAGCTTTCATTATACTATATACGATGGTAAGACCAAGCCCTGTTCCTCTGCCCGGTGGCTTAGTTGTATAGAAAGGGTCAAAAATTCTGCTTATCATTTCCCGACTCATTCCTACTCCTGTATCGCTAACACTTATACGAATATATTTATTTTCATTAGCCTCTGGGAATTTCTCAAGCAAATCTTCTCCTCCGATTATTTTTGTAGAAATTGACAAATTCCCCCCTGAAGGCATAGCATCTCTTGCATTAAGACATAAATTCAAAATAGCTTGATGAATTTGAGTTGGATCAGCAACAATAGAAGGTAAGTTTTCTTCTAATTCAGTGGAAATAATAATATTTTTGGGAAATGTTTCACTTATTAGCAATTTAATTTCAGAAATAATAGCATTAACTTGAACTGTGGTAAGAACAGGCTCTACTTTGCGAGCAAACATAAGAAGTTGTTTAATTAAGGAAGAGCCTCGCGAAGCTGCTTTAGAGATAAAGTCAATGTATTCAATCATTTTATCTTGAGGAAGATTAGCATCTTTCAATAAATCAGCATAGCCTAAAATGATGCCCAGCAAATTATTAAAATCATGAGCTAATCCACTTATGAGAGTGCCGAGGCTTTCTAACTTTTGTGCTTCAATAAGCCTTTTTTCCAGCTGGCGCCGCTGCGTATCATCAAATAAATATCCTTGCATTTTGACTAATTGCATTTCTTTATCAAATATGCCCATAATATTTGCTACTATATTCAATTCTTTCCCGTCTTTTCTAATCATTTCCATCTCGTAATATTCCAGCTTTCTTCTTTTCAGAACTTCAGAATATAGTTTCTGCCATTGTTCTGCGGAATGAAAAAAAGAAATCAGATTACTATGAAGAGCATCTTCTATTGAAGAGAATCCAAATATGCGAACGAAAGAAGGATTACAAGAAAGAATATTACCTTTATTATCACAAATAAAATCTCCTGTCAGATCTTCCATAAAGAAGCGCTCATATTGTTCTTTTGAGCATTTTAATTCTTCTTCTGCTTTTTTTCTTTCTGTAATATCAACTAAAGTGCCGATAATACCGGGCTTTCCTTGATATTCTATTCTTCTTCCGTGAACCTCAAGATATATTACATTTCCATCTTTTCGCAGGCCTCGGAAATCATAGCGAATATCTTCAACTTCTCCACTAATACGACGACGAACATATTCTCTCACCATTGGATGATCCTCCGGATGCGTTAAATCTAAAGGACCAAGCTTATCTATTATCTCCTCCACCTTATATCCAAATATTGATGCTAAAGCTTGATTAACATAGCGAAAACGATTATCTTGAAATAGATAAATTCCAGTTAACGATGATTCTGCTAAAAGACGAAAATGCTCTTCACTTTGCTTCAGTCGCTCTTCTGCTCGTTTCCTTTCTGTATTATCCTTCAAAAAAATAAGAAATTCATCAAAACCCTTTAATACAGATTGAGAAATAATGCAATCTATCAGCGATCCATCACTTCTAATAAGTTTGATCTCATAAGAAGACCCTATGCCTGCATTTAGTTCTTTCCACTTCTCTATCATAAATTCCTTAAACTCAGAAGGAACTAAATCCATAAAATGCTTCTTCTTAAGATCTTCTCCAGAATAACCCATTATGGTTTCTAATTGTTTACTTGCGAATCCAAAGCTTCCATCTTTCTTAATCGTAAAAATCGCATCTAAAGAATTCTTTAAAATACTCTCTAGATAATTTTTTGTTTGTATTATTTGTTCTTCTAATATTTTTCTTTCTTTAAGTTTGTTTGCTTCTTCTTGAGCTTTTATCCTAATAATATTATTTCGATAAAGAATGATAGAACTGGTTGTAATTGCAATAATCACTAATGCTATTAATAACATAGTAAGATGCATAGTTTTTACTGCAAAAGCAGTTATTTCATCATAAGGAACATTTATGACGATAGTCCATACTATATTTGCATATTTGATAGTAGCAAAAGAGGCAGCTTTCAATGGCTCACCCTTTACTTGATATTCAACATTGCCTTCTTGCTTTTGCAAAATATTTTTAACATAGTCAAAAGATAAATGACATTGTTTACATCTGCTTTCAGAGGCATAAATATTTTTAAGAATCATTTCCTGATGCTCGGTAGAAAAAAGGAGTTCCCCTTTATTATCTATAACCCAGGCTTGATGAGATTCAGAACCATAACTAATAAAAGATAAAAGGCTGCCTATTAGCTCTTTAAGATCTACCGTCTCTGTTAGCACTCCGACAAATTTACTTTTTAGAATTGAATTCTTCTCATCTGGAATCTCTTCATAGATTGGCGTTGCAATAAGGAAGCGCATATAAGGCGGCTTCTCTTTCAAATCCTTTGATGAGCGAATTAATGAGGAAATAAAAACTTTACCTTTGTTCTCTTTCTTTTTCGCCCATTGGAAAAAATCACAATCCCCATAATTAAGACCGATAGCCTTAGCATTTGTAGAAAAAATAATTTTGCCTTGCTCATTATAAACAGATAATGATTTAACATATTTCCCTTTGACTGCTTCAAAGAAATCGAGAATATCTTTATTCATTTTTTGTGGAATACGATGTTGAATTGAGGAATATGATGAAAACATTATTATACCTTGTGAACGGTCTCTTAAATAAAGTTCAATCTCTTTAGCAGCATAGCGAGCGGCAAAAAGATGATGCTTCAAGAATTGTTTGATTGTTTCTTCTTTTGCAGATTGATGGATATTAAGTGCTAAATAAATAATTAATCCAATTACTATCAATGTTGATAATATAATATAAAGATTAAACTTCATAAGTTAAAATGATATACATTCGTTTCAAATATTTTAACAAAAAAGAGACTTTAATTAAAGGATTGGGGATTGGGAATTGGGAATGAGGAAAAGCATAAGCTAATTCCTAATTCCTAATGCCTAATTCCTAATTCCTAATGCATTCCTTTTCCCTTCTTTTTGCTATATAATCTATATATGAATGAAGAAAAGAGATATATTCTTAAAATTAATAGAAGCGAAGTCAAATTTAATATTGATTACGAAAAGGAATTGAATGAGCAGCAATATCAGATAGTTTTTTCTGGAAGTGGTCCAAAATTAGTAATAGCTGGAGCAGGGAGTGGCAAAACAAGGACTGTTACATATCGTGTTGCAAGACTAATAGAAGAGGGGATAAAGCCTCATAATGTCTTGCTTGTGACATTCACTAATAAAGCTGCTAAAGAAATGATGCATCGTGTTTCTTTACTAACCGGAATTAACATTCATAGAATGTGGGCAGGAACATTTCATCATATTGGAAATTTGATTTTGCGTAAGCATATTGAATTGCTTGGGTATAATTCCAGTTATGCTATATTAGATAGAGAAGATCAAAAAGATTTGATAAGTTCTTGTTTAACTGAATTAAAAATTAAAATAGATAAGAAAAGGTTCCCTTCAGCAGATATACTATCTGAAATTTATAGTCTTTCTTCTGGAACTTCTTCAAGCATTGAATATATCTTGGAAACAAGATTTCCTCATTTTTATCATTTAAGTGATGAAATAAGCAAAATAAGGAATTTTTATCAGAATAAGAAAAGGGAAACTAACTTATTAGATTATGATGATTTACTTGTATTATGGAAAGAATTGATGGAAGCTTATCCTGCAATTCTTAAAATCTACTCTACAATGTTTGAGCATATATTAGTAGATGAGTATCAAGACACTAATTTAATACAGTCAGAAATCATTGATTTATTAGCTAAAGAGAACAGAAATATTATGGTAGTAGGAGATGATTCACAAAGCATATATTCTTTCCGAGGAGCTAATTTTGAGAACATCATAAAATTTCCGGAGAGGTATCCGGATTGTCAGATTTACAAATTAGAAATTAATTATCGGAGCCGACCGGAGATATTGCAATTTGCTAATCAAATCATAATGAATAATCAGAGGCAATTCCATAAAGAATTAAGACCTGTAAGACCGGAAGGGATAAAGCCGATAGTAATACGAGCACGAGACCCCAATCAGCAAGCAGAGTTTGTGGCTCAACGGATTCTTGAATTAAATTCTGAAGGGATAGAATTTAAAGAGATGGCAGTTCTTTATAGAGCTCATTTTCATTCTTTAGAACTTCAAATGGAATTAACTAAGAGGAGAATCCCTTTTGTTATAACCAGTGGGTTAAGATTTTTTGAACATCGGCATATTAAGGATATAGTTGCTTATATAAAAATAATTAACAACCCTTATGATGAATTAGCCTGGAAAAGAGTTTTAAAATTACAAAGTGGAATTGGTAATCAGACGGCAGAGAAACTATGGAATAAGATTAGAGAATCTAAAGATATTTTTCTTAATATTGATACTTTTGATGATATCATTTCAGCCAAAGCAAAACAGGATTGGACTAGATTAAAGAAATTATTATTAGACTTAGCTGAAGAGAATATAAGAAATAAGCCTGCTGCAATGATTGATTTAATCTTGCAGGAGCAATATCAAGATTATTTGTTGGCAACTTTTCCGGATTATGTATCAAGACAAGAAGATATAGAGCAATTAAGGAATTTTGCTCTTCAGTATAACAATACGAGTGCTTTTTTAAGTGAATTAGCTCTTTTGGGGAATATAGAATCGGAAGATGTTCTATTTGGACCGGCTGAAGATGATAAAGTTCGTTTATCAACTGTTCACCAAGCTAAAGGTTTGGAATGGAAAGTTGTATTTATTATTTGGTTAGTTGACGGAAGATTTCCCTCAAGCAAAGCTTTACGAGATGTCAATGGAGAAGAAGAGGAAAGAAGGTTATTTTATGTAGCAACTACTCGCTGCAAAGATGAATTGTATTTAATTTATCCTCTCATCTCCACTGAATATTATAAAGGAATGGTTATTCATCATAAATCAAGGTTCCTTTCTGAAATCAAAAGAAAATATTATGATGAATGGGCAATCCAACAAGAAGCCTTTCCTTATGAGGAATATTTATAATTTCTTGGATAAATTAAAAATTGAATCCGCTCTATTAGATACCGCTATAAAAAATTTTGAAAGCGTATTAGATCAAATACCCAAAAAGGATACTGTCCTTTTACATTGGAATAGATTAATTGAAAACTCTGAACCATTAATTATCAAAAGTTTATTATCTTCGCGACAATTCCTTTATATAATTCTTAATCTTTTTGCTTTATCTGATTGGATTGCTCAATTAATAATAGCGGAACCGACGATAATAAATTGGCTCATAGATAAATGGAAAAAAGGCTTCATCAGCAATAAGGAAGATTTAAAAGAAGAATTAGCTCGCTACATTATTATAAATAAAGGTAGAAATTTAAATAACACTCTTTTATTCTTTAAAAAGAGAGAATTAATCAGAATAGCTGCTTTAGATTTTATTCTTCATTCTGATTTTAATGAATGTCTTAATCAATTATCTTTATTAGCCGATGTAATAATTGAAGCTATTTATAATGAGATCTTTAATAATTTAATTAAAAAATATGGAATTCCTCAATACTATGATGAGCATGGAAATATATGCAATTCTACAATGACAATTCTTGCTTTAGGAAAATTAGGCAGTAATGAATTAAATTATCATTCTGATATAGACCTCCTTTTCTTATATTCTCAAGATGGGGAAACTGCTGGCGGCGAAAATGGCAAAACAACTAATAAAGAATTTTTTACTAAATTATCACAAAATATAATTTCTTTGCTTAGCAATGAAGAAAGCAATTATGAAATGATATATAGAGTAGATATGGATTTAAGACCATATGGAAAATCTGGAGATTTAATTTCTTCTTTGCCACAAGCCCTCTATTATTATAAAACTTGGGCATCCCTGTGGGAAAAAGTAGCTTTGCTACGCTGCCGCTATGTAGCCGGCGATGAAGCTTTAAGTGATTATTTTATTTCTAAAATTCAGGCTTTATTATCTTCAGTTAAAAAAGATGAATCTATTTTTAAAGAAATTTATGAATTAAAAAAAAGAATAAATAAGGAACTAATTAATGATAATTCATTAGAGAGCAATTTAAAATTGGGCAAAGGGGGTATAAGAGAAATAGAATTCATAGCTCATAGTTTGCTTCTTTATCATTTTAAAGAACTTTATTATTTGCATTCTTCCAACACTCTGAAGCTCATTCATATGCTTTCATCAAAAGGCTATATTACTATTGAGCAAGAAGAAATATTAAGTGAAGGATATAAGATTTTACGGAAATGCGAGCATTACCTTCAATTATCTTCCGGGCGGCAAACTCATTGCCTCCCTACTTCTGAAGAGAAATTAAAAAATATGATAGCATTGCTTTCTGTTAATTTAGATAAATTAAAAGAACTTCAAATCAGTATTAACTCAATCTTTGAAAAAATTTTTCTTCAATACTTGCAAAGGAGATTAGATGACACTGTTAATATTGAAGAGCTGCTTTTTTCTCCGAGCCTTTCAGCTGCAAAATTACTTGCTGCCCTTGACTATCTCGGTGTTAATAATAAAGAATTTTTCCTCCAAGACATTAGTAATTTAGTCAATCGTATTAAATCTTTTCCTCTAAAATATTTTAGCAATACTTCATTAAGAAAAATGCTCATTGATGCGTTTGTTTACCTCGCAAAAGAAGAAAATTCAAAGAATGGACTTAAAAATCTTGACCTCTTTCTATATTCAATAAAAGAAGAACCTGAATTACTAAATTTCCTAATAGCTAATAAAAACCTATTAGAAACTCTATGCAAAATTTTCTGTAATAATGAAATAGTTTCATTATTTCTTAGAAGTAATCCCAATATTCTTCTGCATATTAATTCCCCTGATAGTTTCTTTATAGAAAAGAAACCCATTATAGAAACTGACATAATAGAATATACTCGCTTAAAAAAACAAATTACTCTTATGAAAATTTCTTTAATGGAAGCTGAAAAGGTTTATGATAGAATCCAAATTCAATTTTTATTATCGCAATTTGTAAGGAATTTAATAAAAGAAGTAATAGATAAATTAAGTGAAAAAGAACAAAAGGAATTTAGTAATTCTTTAATTACTTTCTCTTTGGGAAGATTAAGCTTAAATGAATTTAACTATCAATCAGATATAGATTTAATTTGGATTTATCCTTCAATAAATAATAATGATGCTGCCCTTCAGCAATATTATTATTCTCTTTTAATTCAGAGATTTATTAAAATATTTACTTTGATTACATCTCAAGGTTATCTTTATAAAATAGATAGTCGTATAAGACCGAGCGGCAGAGAAGGGGAGTTAGCTGTTTCTTCTAATTATTTATTGCAATACCTGCAAAAAGAAGCAAGAATATGGGAATTATTATCGCTACACAAATTATCATATATTTCCGGAGATGATAAATTAGCTTCCGAGTTGCTAAATTCAATCAGGGAATTTATTTTTGAAAAACTTGCAAAAGTTGATCTCAAAAAAGAAATTTTAAATTTAATAGAAAGATTTGCTGGAGAATATCCTAAAGAGCATATAAAATATGGACAAGGTGGATTAATGGATATAAATTTATTCTTGCAATATCACTTAATTAAGAATAAAATAATGATTTCTATTGAGAGAGGAACTAATATTTTGCTAAAAGAATTAAAAGAAAAAGGAATAATTACAAAAGAAGATTACGAGGAGATTTATTATTTATGGGACACTTTAGAGAATATTACTCATTGGATAAGGATGCGGAACCAAGAAGCAATAATTAATAAACCAATAGCAGAAATATTAGAGAGCTTACGCGGAATAAATAATACAGATTTAGCTGTCCTCAATCATTATAGAGATAAAATGAGAAAGCGATTAATAGATTTATAAAGCATATTCTATTTGATTAGTCAAAATAATATGGATAAAGAAAAGAAAATAATAGCAGTTTTTGGAAGTAGTTCTGTTAAAGAAGATGATGAAATTTATAAAGAGGCGGAGGAATGCGGACGGTTACTTGCTTTAAGAGGATATGCTGTAATTAATGGAGGATATAGTGGAGTAATGGAAGCAGCAAGCAAAGGAGCTAAATCAGCAAAAGGATATGTGATTGGGGTGCCTACCAAAGTCTTCAAAAGAGATAGCACCAATCCTTTTTTAGATGAAATAATATGGGCTGCTGATTACGATGAAAGAATAAAAGCTTTAATTAAAAAAGCTAATGCTTATCTGATTTTTAAAGGAGGCATTGGAACTCTTTCTGAATTATTTTATGCTTGGTGTATCGCTCAAATCAATAATCCTCATTATCCCCCTATTATTTTAGTCGGTAAAGATTGGAAAGATGATATTAAATTATTATCAAAATACTTCATTATTCCGGAAAAAGATTTATCATTGCTCCAGTATGCTGATACACCTAAAGAAGCTATCGAGCTATTAGATTCTCTTTTAAAAATTTCTCCCAAATAATTTACCTCAAATGGAATGGATTGTCTTTAGTTTATTTATTATTATTGCTTTAGCTTTTGACCTCGGCATTTTCAATAAAAAAGCTCATCACATTAGGTTCAAAGAAGCTATCTTGCTTACTTCTTTTTGGATTATTTTATCTATATTCTTTAATATCGGCATTTACCGCTTTCAGGGCTATCATAAGGCAATAGAATATTTTACAGGCTATTTAGTAGAATATTCCCTAAGTATGGATAACATCTTTGTTTTTGTTCTTATTTTTAAATATTTTAAAGTTCCTTCCGAACACCAGCATAAAGTATTATTTTATGGAATCTTAGGCGCTATCTTAATGAGAGCTCTTTTTATTTTCACAGGTATTGGTCTCATTCAAAAATTCCACTGGATAATCTATCTCTTTGCTATCATTTTAATTATATCTTCAATTAAAATGTTTTTTGGAAAAGAAAAGGAAATTTCTCCGGAAAAAAATATAATTTTAAAAATTTTTAGAAAATTTATTCCACTTACCAAAGAATATCAAGGGGATCATTTTTTTATTTATCAAAATAAAATATTATATGCTACACCCTTATTCATAGTTTTAATAATCATAGAAAGCACAGATATTATTTTTGCTGCTGATTCCATTCCTGCTATTTTCGGAATTACCTTAGACCCTTTCATTGTTTATACTTCAAATATATTCGCTATTTTAGGATTACGCTCTCTTTATTTCACCATAAGAGAAGTAATTCAATTATTCCATTATCTCCATTATGGTCTCTCTTTAATATTGGGATTCATCGGTATAAAAATGATTATCTCATCTTTTTATAAAATACCAACTTTGTCAGCTTTAGCCATTATTGCTATTATCCTTACCATTTCTATTATTGCTTCTATCGCTTTTCCTAAAAAAGTACAAAAAAACCACCCTGCAATTGAAGATTAGATTCATTCTTTCCAGATAAAAAATGGTCCAATATTATATGTTCATTGATTTCAAAACGAACTCCTTTATTCTTAAAATAATATTTGATCCCCGCTGAAAAATTAAAAGCAAAATTTGTTTTAATTTCTCTTCCTACATCATAAGAAACACCGCCAATCCCTGCCGAAACAAAAGGACGAAATTTGTTAGAACCAAAGTTAAAGAGAAAATTCGTATCATAATGGTATGCAGGAATATTTGCAAACCAATAGGGGAAGAAATACATTTCGCGCATAGGGCATATTCTATTCGGTAAACAATCATAAGTGCCTTCTAATTCATGAGCGGGTGCAACTGAAAATGAACCTTCTATTTCAGCCTTTGAGGTAAAATAATATCCTACCTTAAAACCAAAAAGTTGGCTCCCTTTTATGCTTCTTCCAATAGCCAAAGGATACATCAATGGAATTATCTTATCCCGACTATCCGCACTTAAAAATGACCAGCCTGAAAATACTGTAATCTCAATATCTCCTTTATCTGAATTCGCTTGAATTGAATTAATTAATGATATAAAAATCACAATCAATATGAAAAATAATTTAATTTTCATTTTATTTCCCACCTTCTTTATTAGTATTAGAATAATAATATTATTTGCTTAAATAAGCAAAGAACTGAATGATGGATCATCTTGAAACTCTCCCCTACAATATTACAAATAATTTAATTTGATTGCTCTTTGCTTTTCACCCTTGTATTCTATTTCTATCTTATAATGTGGAAAATCAATCCTTTTTAATTTCTCTGCCCATTCAATAATTACAAGCTCATCCGAATATATTAATTCATAAACATCATTAAAAATAAATTCATCATCTTCTTGAATTCTATACAAATCAATATGGAAAAGCTTTTTAGAATTTATTTTATATTCTTTAATCAATACAAAAGAAGGACTCGAAACTTCTTCATAATGTTTCATTCCTAATCCATAAGCTAATCCTTTCACAAATATTGTCTTACCAGAGCCTAATTCTCCAACAAGCAGTATTTTTTCATTTCCCTTTAATTCTTTAGCAAAATTAGCCGCAAATCTAAAAGTCTCATCCTCAGAATTACTAATTAAGAATTCGCCTATCATAAAGATATTATGAAAAGTTAAAACTAAAAAGTCAAAGCAGCTCTTTTAAATTTTTATTGATTACTATACCAAATATTTATAAAATGGCTGAAAAAAGCGCCTCGTCAGTTTTCTCCAAAAAATTAAGCAAAATTGTTATCATAATTAATAAAAATGATGTAGCTTAAAATTAAACCACGAGATTACACAGTATGCACGCAAAGAGCATAAAAGGGAAGTTAAGAAGTTAAGGAAAGAAAATAATCTTTGCGTGCTTTGCGAGCTTTGCGTGAAAAAATAAAATTATGCTAAACAAAATTGCAAACCATAAAAAGCATAAAATAATCTCAAAATAATAATTTTGGAGAAAACTGACCAGTTGCTGCTTTAAGTAATTAGTCAGTTTTTTCCAAATCCTAAAAGCCAAAGGCAAAAAAATTATAAACCACAAAGA
>CAYREJ010000062.1:0-11553 GCA_964423235.1 uncultured Acidobacteriota bacterium
GAACTCTCAACTCTATAAACTCTATAAACTCTATAAACTCTATAAACTCTATAAACTCTTTATAATTATCCTTTGAATCGAGAATATTTTTATGATAAACTTAAATTGTGAGTAGCAAAATTAAAATGGCTGACATTTCATTTAAGAAAGATACTTTAAGAGAAGCAGTTGCTGAGGGTTGCATAATTATGAAAGAAGAAACTCTAAAGAGGGTAATAAATAATGAGATAGAGAAGGGAGATGTTTTAGCTGCGGCAAAAATAGCAGGAATAATTGCAGCAAAGAGGACTTTTGAATTAATACCTTTATGTCATCCTATTCCAATTACTAATATTGATATAAAAGAAGAGATATTAGAAAATGGTATAAAAATAATAACGAGAGTGGTTACGAAGGCTGCTACAGGAGCTGAAATGGAAGCTTTAGCATCTACTTCAATTGCTTTATTGACTATTTATGATATGTGTAAACCTTATGAAAAAAGTTTAACAATAAAAGATATTTATTTATTAAGTAAAAAAGGAGGCAAAAGCGGAGAATACATCCGCAAAGGGAGTGAATAAAGCAATAATTCTTACAATAAGTGATTCTTGCGCAGCCGGGACAAAGGAAGATACTTCTGGTAAATTATTATTAGATTTATTAACTAAGGAAGGATTTGAGGACATTTCTAAAGTAATTATTCCAGACGAGAAAGAGCAGATTATTAAGCATTTAACTACATATTCGACAGCTGGGAATATATCTTTAATAATAACAATAGGAGGGACGGGAATAGGACCGAGGGATGTTACGCCGGAAGCTACAAAAGAAGTAATTGAAAAGGAAATTATTGGGATAGCTGAATTAATGCGTTTAAGAACTTCTGATTTTACTCCTTTCGCTTATTTATCCAGAGCTGTTGCAGGTATTAAAAATGAAACCTTGATAATTAATTTTCCGGGAAGTCCTAAAGCTGTTCAGGAATGTTTTGATAGTATAAAAGAATTAATTCATCATTCTATTTCAATGATTAAAGGGGGACCGCATTAAAAAAGAATTTATTAGAAAAATAATTTAGGAGTATCAAATTATGAAAATAAATTCAAAAATTAATTTAATTCTAATTATTTTTTCTATATTTTTAATTATTTTTTTATACTACTTTGAAACGAATTGGAGTAAAAAATTTGCTCTTGATATTGAAGAAGATTATCAGTATTTCATTAATTCCGCTTTCAAAAACTATATTGGTAAAATAAAAGAGGGTTTAGATTTGTCCGATTTTAATGAAATTCAAGAGCAGATAAAAGGATTGAAGGAAAATCAAAGAATAGAAGCAATTAATATATTTAGCATTGATGGAACGATAATTTCTTCATCTGACGGGAATATTATTGGAATGAAAATAAGTGATAAAGTTCTTCAAGAAGCTTCATCAAAACTGGAACAACCAATAATTCAATATGATAAAGAAAAACCAAAATTCATATATGGTTTTTCAAAGAATCGATCCAAGGAATTTCTTGGTGGGTTGGAAGCTGATTTAAGTATAAGCAACATAGAAGTTTTAAAAGATGTTCAGAATTATCGATTAATAATTTATATTGCTATATCTTTTTTAGTTTTAATAATAATGAATTTCATTGCTATTAAATACTATTTAGAAAATAAGCTACATTTTTTTATTCAACAATTGCAAGAGCTTTCTAAAGAGAAAATATTAGGAAGGAAATTGCCGAATATAGATGGAGCAGAGTTTAACGAGATAAGTTTGTTGATAAATGAGATGATAGCAAATTATAGCAATGTAGAAAATAATTATTTAAAGACTGTTGAAAGCATAAAATTATCTATGAATCAATTAGAGAAGGATACCAAAAAGATAGCTGAAAGGATAAAAGAGCAGGCGGTGGTAACTGATGAAGTCTCCAGTTTAGCTCAAAAGTTAATGTTATCAAATCAAAGTATTTCAGAGAATATAAAAGCTTTATCTAATTCATCAGAAGAGACTTCAGCATTTTTAATTCAGATTCAGGCTTCCGTAGAAGAGTTAGCGGGGTATTCTGGGAGTTTAGCTAACTATATGGAAAGTAATTCCGCAAGTATTAATAAGATAGCTAAATCTATAAATGATGTAAGGGAGAGTTTAGATGAATTATCATCAGCAATAAGTGAAACGGTGGCATCAACTTCAGAAATGGATTATGCAATTAAGCAAGTAGATGCGAGCACCAAAGATGCCAGCAATTTAGCGTTGAATACTATGAAAAGTGCAGAAACGGGAAGCGAATTTGTCAATCAAACCATTGAAAGCATAGCTAACATTAAGAAAGCGATGGAAGAGACATCAAATAGTATAGACCTTCTCATTGAAAAAACAGAAGAAGTATCCAAGATATTGATGGTAATTAAAGATATAACTGAACAAACAAACTTATTATCATTAAATGCATCTATATTAGCGGCGCAGGCAGGTGAATATGGAAAAAGCTTTGCTGTTGTAGCTAATGAAATTAAGAATCTTGCTGATAAAACAGCTTCCTCAACTAAAGAAATTAAGAATCTAATAAATCAAATTCAAGTATATTCACATGAAACAAGAAAGGCAATGAATGCATCAGTAGAGAGCATAGATTTAGGAATTCAGATATCCTCAAAGGCTGGTTATTCTTTGAAAGAGATACTACAAAATGTGAAGAGTTTAACTTCGATAGTTCAATCTATTTCGAATGCTACGGGGGAGCAGAGCAGAGGTAGTAAGCAGATAACTGAAGCTATGGAAAGAGTAGCTGAAATGACTCATAAAATTTCTAACAATGCTCAAGCATTAACTGCTGCTTCTAAGGAAATAGAATCTTCTACAAATGAAGTAAAAATACTATCATCAAAGCTGAGAAGCATTCTTGTTGATCAATCAAAAGGTAGCAAAGAAGTTGTTTCTAAAGTAGAAAGTATAGCTTCTTTTGTGGGTGCCATTAATGAGACCTCGCTAAGGCAAAGAGATAATTTAGAAAAGATGCTAAAACTAATAGGGAATATAGTAGAATTGATTAATATCTTTCAAGGAGATTATGATAATATTGCAAAGACGGTTCAACTCTTTGATAGTGATAAAATTGAGATGCCAACTTAATTTTATGGAATTGAATTTAATGAGTAAAAAGATTTATATTGGATATAGAAGAAATAAATAAATGAATAAGAAACAAAATTATAAGATTTTAATTGCAGATAATGATGAAAACATCTTATTATTTTTACAAAAAGAATTAGAGAATGCTGGCTTTAAAGTAATAACTGCCGTTGATGGAGCAGAAGCTTTAAAAAAGATAAAAGAAAGCTCTCCTGATTTAATTATTTTGGATATATTAATGCCGAAAATAGATGGCTACCGCCTCAGCAATTATTTGAAAGAAGACCCTCAATTGGAAACGATACCGATTATAGCTCTTTCAGGATTAGCTATTGAAGATGAAGAAAGATTAAAGAAATTGAAAGTAGATCTATTTTTACCTAAAACCCGAATAGATGAATTAATTAATAATTTATTAAATGCTATTACTGCTTTATTAGAAAGGGCGCCGGATAAAGAAAAATTATTTGAAATTATCAAAGCTCCATTTGCTTCTTTGCAAGCCCGTCAAATGGTAAGAGAATTTATTTATGATAGAAGGCACTATGAAGAAATATTAAATTCAATGGGAGATGCAGTACTGGAAATTGATTCTTCTAATCAAATTCTTTTCGGGAATCCTTCAGCATTAAAGTTGTTTAATAAAAAAGAACAGGAACTGATAGGTTTTAAGATATCATCTCTATTTGAGAAATCTGAAGCAATTGAATCCTTTATAAAAGATACAATTGCTTCAAAGATGAAAAAAATGCTTCAGATAGAAACGAATAATAAAAATTTAAAAATTCATTTAGCTCCTTTTTATGATGATGGGAAATATCAAGGCGGCGTTATTTTAATTGAAGATATAACCGTTGAGATAATGTATACAAAAGAGATAGAGAAGAGAAATAAAGAACTGGAAATACTCAAAGAGGAGTTAGAAAGGAGATTAAAGGCTTTGTCATTATTTTATGAAGTAGCACAGCAATATAGTGCTACTCATAATTATGAGAAAATAATAGAGATTCTAATAAATTCTTTATCGAAAATTTTTAAATATGATGTTGCTTTATTTATAGTAGAATCAAATGGCAAGCATTATTTTAAGATACAATCAGATTATCAATTGAGTTCAGATTTAATAAATCAAATTAAAGAAAATGCGCTTAAAAAATATGCATATATAACTGGTAATGGAATTAGCGAGGATAAGATAGAGCTTAATTTAAAAATATCAGAGAAACCTTTTGCATTTACAGATCTTAGTAAGATCAAAGAATTAAATGTGCCTCTTTATTCTTATGGGAAATTAGTGGGATTAATTTCCTTAATAAGAATGGGGGAAAAGGATTTTACAGAAGATGATAAAAAAATACTAAACATTTTAGCAAATCAAACTGCTGAAACCATAAGGCGAATCCAGCAAGTGATAGAGGGGCAGAAAAAGATTTTTGAATCTATTTTAGGGAGCATGGTAGATGGCGTAATAATGCTTGATAGGAATAATGAAATAATATTAATGAATAATGCAGCAAAAAAAATGTTGAGATTACCTAAATCCGAGTCAAATATTACAGTAGATTATTTACAAGAGAAATTAGGGTTTTATCCATATCATCATTTATTTGGTGTAGAGAAAAGAGCTATCGGGGAACCCATAATGGATGAAATCTTAAGAATTTATGATAGAGCTTATCATTCAATCATAACTCCAGTTTATACTCCTTCGAAGGAAAGTATAGGAACTGTGATAGTTCTGCGAGATATTACTGCACAGAAAGAATTAGAAGAGAAAAAAGAAGAATTTCTGTCTGTCATCTCTCACGAATTAAGAACTCCCCTTACAAGCATTACAGGTGCCTTGGATATGTTAAATAAAGAAATTGTCGGAAAACTGGAAGAAAAACAAAAAAGGTATGTAGAGTTAGCAGTTGAAAATTGTAATAAATTGCACTTGATAATAGATGATATATTGGATTTATCTAAATTTGAAAAAGGCAAAATGGAGATGACAAAAGAGGTTATATCTTTACCTACTTTAATAAAAGCTTCTATAGGTCGTTTTGAGCCTCTCTTTATGAAAAAGAATATTTCAGTGGATTTTAAGATAAGCGAGGAGATTCCGCCAATAGAAGGTGATCCAAATCGTCTTTCTCAAGTTATGAACAACTTGTTGTCTAATGCAATTAAATATACTCCGGAGAAAGGAAATATAGTAGTGGAAATTTATTTTCCAAAGGTTTTGCCTTCTTATGTTGCGGTTTCTGTCAAAGATAGTGGACCCGGCATTAAAAAAGAAGATTTAGAAAAAATCTTTGATAAATTTGAAACACTGAAATATACAGATGAAAGGGTAGTTGGCGGAACTGGTCTCGGTTTAGCTGTTTGCCGTAGCATTATTGAAGAGCACGGTGGGAGGATATGGGCTGAAAGTGTTTACGGGCAAGGAGCTAAATTCATTTTTACTATTCCCACTTTTCTTAAAGAAGAGAAAGCAAAAGAAGCATTGAAAATTCAAAAACCGGTTGAGAAGCTCCCAAAAACCAACTACTCAATATTGATAGTTGAGGATGAACCTTCCACTGCTTATGCAATGAAATCGCTTCTCATTGAGCAAAAATATGATGTATTTTTAGCAGAAACTGGTCAGGAAGCTATTAATAAAGCAAGAGAAATTCATCCTGACCTCATCACGATGGATTTGAAATTACCGGATGTCTATGGTGTTCAAGTCATTGAAATATTAAAACATGATCCGGAAACACGCCATATACCTATTTTAATTCTATCAGTAGTTGATGAAGATGAAAAAGTGTATCAGGCGGGAGCTTCTTTTTATTTGAAAAAGCCCTTGGAACCTTCTAAATTCATTGAAGCTGTTAATCTTTTAATTAAGCCTTCTCCTTCTTTAACTAAGAAAACAATTCTTATTATTGATGATGATGCTAATGTTAGAATTATTTGTAAAGAAGCCCTTTCATATTTAGGATACGAAGTCTTGGAAGCTGCTGATGCAGAAGAAGCTTTCAAGGTTCTTAGAAGAAAAAGCCCGGATTTAATATTACTTGATATTATGTTGCCCGGTATCGATGGATTTGAGATTGCTGAAAGATTGAAAACTAATGTTCATACTTCTCATATTCCAATTATTTTTCTAACAGCTAAAGGACAGCCAGATGATAAAATTAAAGCACTTAAAATCGGTAGCGAAGATTATATTGTTAAACCTTTTGATACATTAGAATTAGGAATTAGAATAGAAGGAATTATTCAAAGAATTGAAAAAGAATTATCAGCAAGTCCTACAACTTATTTGCCCGGTAGCAATGCTATTGAAAAAGAAGTTAATAAAAGATTGGCTTTAAATGTTCCTTTTATCCTTTGTTATTTGGATATAGATAATCTTAAATCTTATAATGATGTATATGGATATGCTAAGGCAGATGGAGTCATTAAACAAACTGGAGATATTATTAGGGATGTAGTTGAAAAATATAGCGCTGAAGAAATATTCGCAGGTCATATAGCAGGGGATGATTTTATTATAATCTCAACCCCGAGTAAGGCTGATGAAATTTGCATTAAAGTTATTCAAACCTTTGATAAATTAATAAAATTATTCTATAACAGAGAAGATCAACAAAAAGGATACATTATTTGTGAAGATAGATATGGAACAGTTAGAAAATTCCCTATTATGTCTATTTCAGTAGTTGCAATTGATTCTACTGCTCATAAATTTGATTCTTATAGTCAATTATCTCTTTTAGCTGCTGAATATAAAAAAGCTGCTAAAGCTATTCAAGGCTCCATCTATATAAGAGAAGGAAAAAGAATTTATCCGAAATGATTTTAAAAAGGTGCCAGAGTACTTATTCATATTATATCTTATTGCTAATTATATTAGCTTTCTCATCATTTTTAAGTGCTAAAGAGAAATATAATATTCTTTTGATTACTCTTGATACGGTAAGAGCAGATCATCTTTCATATACTGGATATAATAAAATTACCACGCCAAACATTGACCAATTAGCTAAAAAAAGTATTGTATTTCGGAATGCCTATACCCCAGTCCCTATAACATTACCAGCACATGTTTCAATTCTAACTGGTCTTTATCCTCAAACTCATAGTGTTCATGATAATAGTATATTTAAGCTGAGGAATTCTGTGGAAACAATGGCAGAGTTATTAAAAAATTATCAATACCGAACTGTTGCTTTTGTTAGCTCAATAATCTTAAACCATCAATATGGTTTAAATCAGGGCTTTGATTTATATGATGATAATATTAAATATGATGCTTATAGTAATCCTATTGGTGAAAGAAAAGCGGAACAAACTACCGCAGCTGCTTGTAAATGGATACGAAAATCTGAAGCCCCTTTTTTTATGTGGGTTCATTATTTTGACCCCCATTTTCCTTATAACCCGCCTAAACCTTTTTCAGAAAAATATGCTCCTAATCTTTATGATGGTGAAATAGCTTATGTTGATAATTCCATCGGTTCTTTATTAAATTGTATTTATAAAAAATATAAAAAGAGTAATTTAATTATTTTGCTTGTAGGCGATCATGGCGAAAGTCTTGGCGAACATGGCGAAGACCGACACGGCATCCTCCTTTATAATATCACATTAAAAGTTCCTTTTATCTTACACTTTCCCGAACAAAATCATTTTGTGATAAATCATAATGTTAGTCTTGTTGATTTACTGCCTACTTTGCTTGATTATTTAAAATTGCCTGTGCCAAAGTATATTGAAGGAAAATCCCTGCTGCCTATAATTAAAAATCAAAATCATCTTGATAAACAAAGAATTCTTTTTTTTGAAACATTTATGCCTTATTATACTTATAGATGGTCTCCGCTTTTTGCTATTTTAATTGATAATTATAAATATATTAAAGCCCCTTCACCGGAATTATATCACCTTGAAAAAGACCCTTTAGAAGCTTCTAATATCCTTACAAAAAATGAAGAATTTAATTACTCAAAAATTTTAGAAAATTTCTTCCATAAGTCTTTAATTTATCCTTGGGATATAAAACAATATTTTAAAGATAATGAAGCAGCTACTAAAGAACAATTAAAAAGCTTAGGTTATCTATCATCTCCTCCGGCTAAAAGTCCTTCTTACTCTTCACTCAAAGACCCTAAATCCATAATTAGCGTATTAAAAAAATTAGATTTCGCTCAATCATTATTGTATCAAAAAATATATAATGAAGCTTATGCGTATTTAGAAGAAGTTATAGAAAAAGATAGCGAAAATGGTCCGGCTCTTACAATGATTGCTGAATGCCTTGTGGCTATGGAAAGATATGATGAAGCCTTGCCAATTATTAATAAAGCTATTGAACTTTATCCAGAAAATGATTCTCTTTATGTTTATGCAGGTACTATCTTTAAGAAAAAGAAAAATTTTTACGAAGCTGAAACTTTTTTAAAAAAAGCTTTGCAAATCAATTCCATGAGTGTAGCTGCTTATTCAAATCTTCTGCATTTATATATTGTTTCCGAAGATATGATTAAAGCACTTGAAGTAGCCAAAGAAATTAATAATAAAAAGATTGAGCATCCTGATATATTCTTTACTATTGCTCTAATGTACATTAAAATGAATAAATTGCCTCAAGCAAAAGAGTATTTAGAAAAAGGCTTGTCTTTAGCTCCTAATACTCCTAATGCAATAGCTAATTTAGCAAAAATATATTATCTGGAAAATAATATAAATAAATCAATAGAGCTTTATGAAAAATATTTATCTTTGAATCCTAATGATGCAACTATTTTATCATTTCTTGGATCAATATATTGGATCAAACTTAAAAACAAGCCTAAAGCAATTGAGTATTTGCAAAAAGCAATTACAATTGATCCTTATAATAAAAATGCTTCTCAATGGCAATCCTTAATCAATAAATTAAAATCAATGAATTAATTCACCCCTTCTTCTTTCCTTCTATCTTTACCTTTAATCTTATGTATGATTCTTTTATCTTGGATATGTAATTTACAATTTTATCTACATTAATTAAAGAATAACCACAATTGGGACAATGCCTTATCTGACAATCTTTTCTTATAGGACACTTATTGCAGGATAAAATATCCATATCATCGATTTTGTATCCACACATTGGACATTTCATATCCAAATCCTATTTTTTCCTTCTGAAGATGGTAAAAAGCAAATATCAAAAGCACTTATAAAATTATATGAAAACCTCTCAAGAATAAATTCAGTAATGCTCCCACAAAAAATGACAAAGGAAATATTATAGCAATTATTATTAACCCTAATTTTAATCCCCTTTCTTTAATTATCATTAATGTATTAGCAAAACAAGGAATAAATAAAGTTATCGTGACCATACTAACCAAAGCTCCGATATTATCTATGCTGCCTTTATTGAATAAATCAAATAGACCGGCTGCACCATAGTCCCTTCTTAAAAAACCCATTAAGAAAGCTCCCGCAGCTTCCTTCGGTAAATTTAATAAATTTACCACTAAAGGACTTGAAAAATCCTCTATAATTTTTAAAATCTTTATCTTGTCCAATAAAAAAAGAGCAGCAGTAGAAATTATAAACAATGGAATAACTTCTTTACTGTACCATTCTAATCTTGCTAATGTTTTGATAAACACATTGCTAAATTGTGGAATGCGAAGAGGAGGAATTTCTAAAATAAAATCTGAAGATTCCCCAGCGATGAGCTTTGAACCTAAATATCCTACAACTATAAGAACAAAGCTTATTATTATAAACCAGATTGAAAATGATAATGCCGAGATTTTAGAAACCATAGCAAATATTACCGATAATTGAGCTGAACAGGGAACTCCTAAAGCTAATAGGAAAGTAACTAATATTCTTTCTTTCCTTGTATCAAGGATTCTCGTTGTCATTGTTGCCATCGTATCGCAACCTAATCCTAAAATCATTGGAATTACTGCTTTTCCATTTAAACCCATCCATTTAAATATTTTATTTAATAGGATCGATAGGCGAGGCAAATATCCTGAATCTTCTAATATACCCATTGCTATAAAAAAGGTAAGAACAATAGGCATTATGATAGCTATACCATATGTTAATGCCATCGTTAATACCCCATATTTGCCTATAAAAAAATCTGATATAATGTTGTCCCCTACATAATTCAAAAATAAATTGGTAAACCATGGATTAATATGCTTGTTAAATATTATTTCTTCCATATAATCAACTGCTATTTGAGCTCCAAATTTTCCTATGAGCATATACATAGCAAATAAAACCATTATTAAAATAAAATATCCCCAAATAGGATGCATAGTTATTTTTTCCTGTATTGAAGAAGTTTTAATGACTCTTTCGCTTTCTTCCACTTCTTTCTGAATTCTTTCAATTTGCTGCATCCTATTTATTTGAATAATTTCATAAAAATCTTTCCCTTGAATTTGCATCAATTCATTTATCTTATTTTCAATCGCTCGGACCTGTTCGAATGATAATCTTTCTTTTAAGAAATTAAATAAATCTTTATCACTACTCAATAGCATCAGCGCTAATGCTCTCCTGCTAATGTTTGAATTCGGTAAAAATACTTCTAATTCATTAATTGTCTTTTCAATCCATGGCTCATAAGCAAAATTAATCTTAGCTACTTTTGGTTCCTTTAATGCTCGTAGCAAATTTGTGAGCCCTTTCTTCCTTATAGCTACTGTTTCAATAACAGGGATCCCTAATTTCTCGCTTAAAATTTCAGTATTTATTTTTATGCCGATTTCTTGTGCTTCATCTATCATATTTAAAACAAGAATAGAAGGTAGTCCCATCTCTGATACTTGCAAAAGTAAATTCAAAGTTCTCTTAAGATTTTTAGCATCTCCTATGACTAAAATAGTATATACCTCCTTCTGAAGAATTAAATTCCTTGTGACTTGCTCATCTTCAGACATTGGAATAAGAGAATTTACGCCCGGAGTATCTATTATCTTATATTTACAATTGTCTATATTAATTTCCCCTTCTTCAAATTCAACAGTTGTTCCCGGATAGTTTGATACAGTATTGTATTTGCCACTTAAAAGAGAAAAAATAACGCTTTTTCCTACATTTGGATTTCCAATTAATAAAATAACTTTCATAAGCTAAAAAAGAGGAAAGGTTTTATTTTATATTATAAGGATTTTGATAATCAATTTCAAATAAAAGATTAGCAAGTAGTCAGTTTTCTCCAAAGAACTAATCAAAATGGTTATCATGCTTCATAAAACCAATATCTTTTAAAATTAAACCACGAGATTAACACAAGATTTTCTTTTCTGTGTAAATCTGTGTTAATCTGTGTTAATCGCATGAAAAAAATCTTGTGATAATCTTATGGTTTAATATTTTTCCTTGCTTTTGAAGAAAACTGACCAGTTGCTATGAAAATGCATTTTTAGCTGCACTTATTC
>CAYREJ010000063.1:0-11492 GCA_964423235.1 uncultured Acidobacteriota bacterium
ATAAAATATGATATTAATTAGTATATTTAATAATATTAATAGAGGAGGCTATATGATTCTTAATTGGAATAAAGATTTAGAAACAGGATATGAATTAATAGACAAGCAACATAAAGAGTTATTTAATTTAATAAACGATGTTTTTGATGCCCGCTCAAAAGGAAAAGGGAAGGATGAAATCTTCAAAGTAATTAATTTTTTAGAAAGATATATAATAAGGCATTTTAAAGCAGAAGAAGACGCTATGCTCTCTAAAAAATATCCGCAATATGAAGACCATAAATTATTGCATGATAAATTTAAGGAGGATTTTTCTAAATTTAAATCTGAAATAAAAGAAAAAGAAGTAGGAATATATGCAATAATTACTACAAATAGACTTTTAAGTGATTGGTGGATAAATCATATAATGACAATAGATATGAAACTTGCTGCATATTTAAAATCAAAATAATTTTTTTAACTCGCCAATTCGCCAGCTCGTGAATAAAATGATAAAACATATATTATATGCAACCTAATTCTTTACCTACTTTCTCAAAAACATTCAAAGCAAACTCAAGGTCTGCTTTTGAATGCGTAGCTGAAATCATGACGCGGATTCTTGCTTTGCCGCGAGGAACAGTTGGAAAACCTATGGCTTGCGCAAAAACTGAATTTTCGAATAATTTTTTTGAGAAATTACTAGCAAGAACTGCATCACCTAACATCACTGGCGTTATTGGCGTTTGACTATTTCCAATATCAAATCCTATCTTTTTCATATTCTCTTTAAAGAACTTTGTATTGTCCCATAATTTACAGACGAGTTCTTCGCTCTCCTGAAGTATGTTAATAGCTTCTATACAAGCAGCTACATCAGCAGCTGTTACAGCACTGGAGAAAAGAAAAGGTCGGGCTTTTTGCCTCAAATAATCTACAATAATTTCTTTTCCTGCAACATAACCTCCAACGACTCCAAACGCTTTGGAAAGTGTTCCTATTTCTATATCTATTTTTCCATGAAGATTAAAATGATCAACAATACCTCTACCTGCTTTACCTAAAACTCCTTCTCCATGTGCATCATCCACCATGGTAATGCAATCGTATTTTTCTGCTATTTCAGCTATTTCTTTCAAAGGAGCAATATCACCATCCATACTAAAAACTCCATCAGTTATTATTAGCTTCCTTCTGCCATTTTTTTCTTTCTTAATTTCATCTTCTAAAGAGTTAGGGTCACAATGATGGTATCTAACAATTTTAGCTTTGCTAAGCCTACAACCATCAATAATGCTGGCATGGTTTAGCTCATCAGAAAATATAACATCATTTTCTCCAACAATAGCCGGAATTGTTGCAATATTAGAATTTAAGCCGGATTGAAATGAAATGGTTTTTTCTACTCCTTTAAACATTGATATTTTATCTTCCAATTTAAGATGAAGAGAGGTAGTGCCAGCAATAGTTCTAACGGCTGCCGGTCCGACACCAAATTCTTCAATTGCCTTTTTTGCAGCTTCTTTTAGCCTCGGATGATTAGCTAAGCCGAGATAATTGTTTGAACAAAGATTTAATACTCTCTTACCATTAACTTGTATCCAAGCTCCTTGAGCGCTTTCAATAGTTCTTATTAAAATAAAAAGACCCGAAGATTTTAGGTTTTCCAAATCTTCCTTTATAAAATTAAATTTATCATTTTTCATTTAAGACCTCCTCTATTTTTTGTTTTTATATATATTAAAGAAATTATTCAGTTGAAATAGAAACAGAGCGTAAATATTCAGTAGCTTCTTCCGGTGGTGTTGGATTTATATAAAAACCTGTTCCCCATTCAAATCCTGCAACTCTTGTTAAAATCGGCATTAATTCAATATGCCAATGATAATATTCATCTGAAGGAATATAAAAAGGAGAAGAATGTATAATCATATTATAAGGAGGGTTTTCTAAAACTTTATCAATTCTCATTAGAGTCCTTTTTAATATTTTAGATAGAGCTTGCAGATCATTTTTTTGAGAATTTTCAAAACGAGAATTATGTCTTTTAGGCAAAATCCAAGTTTCAAAGGGGAACCTTGGTGCAAAAGGTGAGAGGGCAATAAATTCTTCATTGCTATCAATAATTCTATCATTTTCAGCCACATCTTGCTTAATAATATCACAATAGATACACCTTTCTTTATAATTATAATAATTTTGAGAACCCTCCAATTCTTCCACCATTCTTTTAGGGGCAATAGGAAGTGCAATTAATTGAGAATGAGTATGTTCCAAAGAAGCACCGGCAGCTTCCCCTTCGTTTTTAAATATTAAAATAAATCTAAATCTTTTATCCCTTTGCAAATCAACTATTCTATCACGAAAAGCCCAAAAAACATCCTCAACTTGCTTTGGAGACATTGAGGCAAGAGTATCATAATGGTTTGGAGATTCAATAATTACTTCATGGGCTCCTACCCCATTCATATGATCATAGATTCCTAACCCTGATCTTCCTAAATCTCCTTCTATCATTAATGCCGGATATTTATTCGGAACAACTCTCAAAGTCCATCCGGGACTATCCTTTGGTCCGCCATTTGGTCTATATGCTAAAATCTCAGGCGGTGTATAGGATTCATTGCCTTCACAAAAAGGACAGAATCCTCCCTTCTTCGCATTTTGATGCTTCCGAAAAGCTTCCGGTCTCTTGGCTCTCTCAGTAGATATTATTACCCATCTTCCTATTATTGGGTCCTTTCTCAATTGTGGCATAGCTTCATTTCCCTCGTTCTATCTTAAAAAGCATCTTCTATTAAATTTATCTTCTCCTTATCTTTTCCTATCATTATGCTTATTACATCAAAGCGACACTCAATATCTTCCTGACAATAATTATTAATATATAATTCTGCTATTTTTTTCAATCTCATCTCTTTCCCATAATTTATTGAATCTTCCGGCATCATCTCTTCCTTCTCTTTCCTCGTTTTAACTTCAACAAATATTAAACAACCATCTTTTTTGGCTATTATATCAATTTCTCCCAATGAACACCTAAAGTTCCTTTTAATTATTTGATACCCCCTTCTTTTTAAATAATTTACTGCTACCTCTTCTCCATATTTGCCTAAATTCTTTTCACAATCCCCTTTTATATTTTTGAATAATTTATTAAACAATTCCCTTCCTAATTATCAATTAAATAAAATTTAAATTCTTAATAACATCATAAATGATATTAATTGCGATATTCGCTTCTTCCTCAGTAACAATCAAAGGTGGACATAAGCGAATAACGCTCTCTCCACATCCTAAAAGCAATAATCCCTTTTTAAAAGCTTCATTAATTATTTTATTTTTAGCTTCCGGAAAAGGTTCTTTAGTTTTTTTATCCTTCACAATATCAATGCCTATCATTAAGCCTAAACCACGAACTTGCCCAACATAGGAACTCATCTCTTCTAAAGGTTTTAATTTCTCAATCAAATAATTTCCAACTCTTTCAGCATTTTCGCAATATTTATCTCGAACAAGCTTCAGAGTAACTTTCGCAGCAGCTAAAGAAATTGGATTAGCTCCGAAAGTAGTAGCATGAGCACCTGTCTTCCAAGTCATTAATTTAGATTTAGCAATCATAGCTCCCAGCGGCAATCCAGAAGCTATCCCTTTAGCTACACATATAATATCAGGAATTATATTAAAATGCTGAAAAGCATACATTTTCCCCGTCCTTCCTAACCCGCTTTGAATCTCATCTACAACCATTAATATATTCTCTCTTTGAGTAATTTCTCTTAATTTCTGAATAAACTTTTTGGGAGGAATCACATAGCCTCCTTCTCCTTGAACGACTTCTACAAATATTGCTGCTATATTTTCCGGACCAGGAGATTTCCCAAAAACAAAATTTTCTATGAATTTAATACAACTATAATCACATTCATCAGAGAAATTATTAAAGGCACACCGATAACAATCTGCATATGGAACTTGAATAGCAGCCGGAAAAGGAGCTCCGAAACCTATCTTATGAATCTTTTTGCTTGCTGTCAAAGATAAGGCTCCGAGAGTTCTCCCATGAAAACTCCCGTAAAAAGATAAAAAATATTGGCGCCCTGTATAATATCGGGCAAGTTTCATAGCAGCTTCCGTAGCTTCAGTCCCTGAATTCGTATAAAATATTTTCCAATCAGAGCCATCATTTATTGATGATATTAAAATCTCTGCCACTTCTGGCATTAGCTGGTAATAAAAATCGGTTCCGGACATATGTATGAATTCCTCTGATTGTTTCCTTATAGCATCTACTACCTCAGGATGACAATGCCCGGTGCTTGTCACTGCTATGCCAGCTGAAAAATCTAAAAAACAATTGCCATCCACATCCTCCACCCACGCTCCTTTACCACTTTTTATAACTAATGGGTAAATCCTTGTATAAGATGGAGATGAATATTGCTGATCCTTCTTCAAGATCTCCTGCGCTTTCGGTCCAGGAATCTCTGTAATAATTTTTATCCCATTCATAATTCCCTCCTTAATAATAGTTTGAATACTATTTAATTTACCACTCTCTTTTCCACCTGGTTCCTGTTTTAGTATCCTCAAGAATTATCCCTTTGCTTAATAAGTAATTTCTGATTTCATCTGCCCTAGCAAAATTCTTCGCTTTCCTTGCCAGATGCCTTTCCTCAATAAGCTTATTAACTTCTTCCTCTGCAATTTCTTCTTCTTCAAAGAATACTACTCCAAAAACCTTATCAAATTTTTTCAAATAGGTAAAAATTAACTCCACATCTTTAAGGGATAACTCGTCATTATCAATTTTAACATTACATTCTCTTATGAACTCATAAAGGGCTGCCAAAGCTCCTGATATATTTAAATCATCATCCATAGCTTCCTCAAAATCTTTCTGCATTTTTTTACATAATTCTTCTATCTCCGGATTAACCCCATTTTGTTTTTTAATTTCAGTTTTAAGTCTTAATATAAAATTTCTAATTCTATCAACTGATTCTTTTGCTTGTTGTAAAGCAGGAAAAGTAAAATTAAGCTGCTTTCTGTAATGAGAGCTCATTAACAAATATCGAATAGCTATCGGATGAGCTCCTCTATCAATTAAATCCTTGATAGTATAAAAATTCCCTTTTGATTTAGACATTTTTTCTCCTTCGATAATTAAATGCTCGCAATGAAACCAATATCTGCAAAATTGTTTTCCGGTAGCGCACTCACTTTGAGCTATCTCATTCTCATGATGAGGAAAAATTAAATCAACCCCACCAGCATGTATATCTAATGTCTCCCCAAGGTATTTCATTGCCATAGCTGAACACTCTATATGCCAGCCGGGCCTTCCTCTTCCTATTTCTGTATCCCAACTCGGCTCATTCTCCACGCAAGATTTCCACAATGCAAAATCTCTCACACTCTCTTTTTCATATTCATCTGAATCCACCCGATACCCTTCAATTAATTCCTTCTTCTCCAATTTAGAAAGCTTTCCATAATCAGCAAATGATGTTATCCTGAAATATATAGAATCCTTACTTTTATACGCATACCCCTTTTCTAATAGCTTCTTAATTATATCAACCATATCCGGAATATGCTCAGTAGCTAATGGATAATATTCAGCCCTCTCAATTCTTAAAATTGCTAAGTCTTCAAAAAATAATCTAATATAATGTTCAGTATATTCTTTTAAGCTTTTTCCAGCCTGCAAAGCTCCTTTAATTGTTTTATCATCAATATCTGTTATATTCATCACTTGGATAACCTTGTAGCCTTTGTATTCTAAGTATCTTCGTAATATATCTTCACAAATAAATGTCCTAAAATTACCAAGATGCCCCCTATCATATACCGTCAATCCGCAAGTATACATCCTTACTTCTTTATCTCTTAAAGGAATAAACTCTTCTTTCTTACCTGTTAATGTATTATAAATTTTAAACATTGTTCTTAATTATATCATAAAAGCATCTATTTTAAATAATAAGCAAAACGATATTATTTAGAGTTTATTGTTTTATTGCGGGTTGGTGAGTTTAGCGAGTTTATAAAAATATTAGACACAGAATAACACAGAAATAAGAAATTCTGTGTTCTTCTGTGAAATTCTGTGGCTAAAATCCTCTGAAAAATTGCATGATGAAACATAAATTGAACCATCTTATCTTTTATCATATAATTAAAAGAAAATGTTTATAAAAAGAAAATTAAAAATATTTTTCCTATTTTTATTAATTGCGACTTTTATAATTTTAGTTATAATTTTTTCCCCAAGTAAGACGAACCCAATTATCCTTATAACAATTGATACAATTCGTGCGGATTATTTAGGAGCTTATGGTGGAAAATTTCATGCCTCCCCTGCTATAGACAGAGTAGCAAAAGAAAGCATCCTATTCAAAAATTGCTTCAGTCCGGTGCCAATGACATTACCTTCTCATATTTCAATTCTCACCGGTGTTTATCCTAATCGGCATGGAGTTTATGGTAATGGCTTATTTAAAATGAAAAATAATATTATGACGATAAGCAAACTATTTCATAATAAAGGATATAAAACCATCGCAGTAGTTGCTTCTTATGTTTTAAATTCCCGATACGGTCTTGCTGAAGGTTTTGATGTTTATAAAGATCAAATGATGATAACTTTTGATATACCTTCACAAAATGCTCAAATTAGAGCTGATGAAGTTAATAAAAGAGTTATAGAAGTTTTAAATAATGTAAATTCAAAAAAAATATTTTTATGGGTTCATTATTTTGATCCTCATCTCCCATATGATCCTCCGGTAGAATTTCGCAAAAAATTTAAAAATCCTTATGTAGGAGAAATTGCCTTTGTTGATCAGCAATTAAATTTATTGCTGCAATATTTAAAGGAAAAAGGAATATATGAAAAGGCTTTAATTATCATTATCGGCGATCATGGCGAAGGTCTTGGTGAACATCAAGAACGAGGGCATGGGTATTTCCTATATAACACAACATTGAAGGTTCCTTTTATTATGAAATTTCCTTTCAATAAATATAAAAAACTATCCATAAGCGAAAAAGTAAGCACCATTGATATTTTTCCTACTTTATGTGATTTTTTCAAATTCAAATGCGATGAGTTTTCTTTGCAGGGAAGCAGTTTAATACCTTTAATAACCAAAAAGAAAAAATATGTAGAAAGAAGATTTTATGCATTTACGAAGCTTCCGGAAATTGATTTTGGATGGGCACCTTTATCAGCAATTATTAAAGATAGTTGGAAATATGTAGATGGACCTTCTCCTGAATTATTTGACCTTCTTAATGATGATTACGAAAAAAATAACATATATCCGATGAATCCCAAAATAGCAAGAAAACTCAAAAAAGAATTAGATGCTTGGATTAATTCTGAGAAAAATTATTCAGTCTCGGCAGAACTAAAAGCTGATAAAGACAGCATAGAAAAACTCAAATCATTAGGGTATATAAGTGGAACCCTTTCAGTTAAGAATAAAAATTTATATGTAGATGTTAGAGATATGAAAATTACAATAGAGGTTCTTAATTATTCCAATGATTTATTGATGAAGGGAAAGCCCTTTGAAGCAATTGCTATTTTGGAGAAAGAAATAAATCGTTTAGAAGAAATAAAGAAGCCTGCATCTTTTTTATATGGATTAGCAGCACAATTCTATGCAACCGTCCAAAATTATGATAAAGCAATAGTATATTACAAGAAATTTCTTTCATTGCTTCCTAATTACCCTGATCATTATTTAGCTTTAGCTAAAATTTATAATATTAAAGGAAATCCTGCTGAAGCAATCTCTTATCTTTATCAAGCTTTAAAAATAGACCCCGACATTGTTGAAGCTTATATTATGTTAGGAAATAATTTGGTTGATTTGAATAAATTTAATGAAGCAGAAAAAGTTTTTAAAATCGGTCTTAGCCGTTTTCCTAATGATTATAATTTACTAATTTCATATAGCAGATTATTAACTTTCTCAGAAAATTATGATGAGGCAATAGCAAATTTAAGGAAAGCAATACAATTACAGCCAACTTTACCGGAGGCTTATATAAATATTTGCTTAGTTTATTATTACAAAAAAGATTACCAAAAGGCTAAAGAGGAATTACAAAATTTATTAAATAAATTCCCTAATAATCCAACTGCTTTAGAAATTCAAAAAGAATTATTAGGGAAAATTTAATCAACCTTTATTTTAGATAAAAATAGACCAAAAATTATGAAAAAAAGAAAAAGGAAAGAATAAAGAAATAAAGATTGGTGGGGAGAGAAATAAATATTAAGAATGCCAGCAGCTGCTAATGCTAAAGCTAAAAAATAACTAATATTAACAATTCTATTGATAGGAATTCCTGCTATTCTCATTCTAACTGCAAAATGGTCTTTACTACCTCTAAAAGGAGATTTCTTTTTTATAATTCTGAGAATAACCACATAAGTAAGATCAAATAAAGGAATACCTAAAAGAACAATTGGACTTAATAATGCTAAAGGATTTTTATCCGAGTAAGAAGCAATCATTGTAAGAGAAGCAAGCATAAATCCCAAAAATAAACTTCCGGAATCCCCAAGATAAATTTTTGCTGGTGGATAATTATGTATCAAAAATCCGAAAGCTGCACCCAGCAATGCAGATGAAGCTTCAGAAATAAAATATTCTTGGTTTAAATAAGAAATTACAATAAGCGAAGATATTGATATACAAGATACTCCTGAAGCTAAACCATCCATTATATCAATTATGT
The DNA here is from genome assembly GCA_964423235.1 of uncultured Acidobacteriota bacterium. Classification (GTDB taxonomy): domain Bacteria; phylum Acidobacteriota; class HRBIN11; order MFGW01; family MFGW01; genus CAYREJ01. The sequence continues at coordinate 8,740 of CAYREJ010000063.1, forward strand.
TTAATGCATTTGTTATTGTCAGAACCCATAAGATAGTTAATATTATGTTAATCCAGAGAGGAAGGAAATGAATTTTTATAAACACATCACTTTTGAGCAAAACGCTTACCGCTAATAGTTGACCCAAAATTTTTATGTAAGGCTTAACAGCTTTTAAATCATCCAATAATCCAAGAAGCATTACAAGAGTTCCGCCTAAAAGAAGCGAAAGAATCTTTTGATCAAATTCTATTATGATTGATAAGGTAATTAAAAAAGATAAATAAATACTAAGTCCCCCTAAATAAGGAATAGGTTCTTTATGAACTTTTAGATTTCCATCCGGTATGTCTAAGATACCGAAATGATGTGCAGCTTTTATTGCTATTTTTGTCCCTTTAAAGCTGAATAAAAAGGAGAGAATAAATATCAAAATGTTTTTCTCTAATATGATCATTTCATTTAATTAAAATGGACTTGCTTTATATAAAAGCTCCGGTGGTATTCTTAATAAATTATTTAAATATTCATCTTTTCCTTTAGGATAATATCTATATTTATTTGCTAAGTCCGTTGCTTTAGATAAAGCATTTTTCGCCTCTCTACTATTGTTTAACTTGCTATATAGTTGATAAAGGCGATAATAACCATTAATGAAATTCGGCTCAATATTTATAGCTTTCTGTAATTCTTCAGCAGCTTTTTTAAATTCATTTATAGAAGAATAAATTTCTGATAAATAATAATGATAAAATGGATTATAAGGATTTATTAAAATAGCCGCTTTATAATCAGCAATAGCATTAAATAAAAATTCAGGAGTATGCAATTTTGAACTTAAAAATTTATAAAAATCAGCTTCTTCTATATAAGAATTATAATCTAAAGGGTTGATAAATTTAGCTTGCCTATAATCTTTAATTATAAGAGGTATCAAATTTATATTTCCTGTATTTTCGAATTCTACTGAAAGGACTGCTGCTCTTTGTCTAAAGTAATAGCTATTTATAGGAATCAAATTTATGCTTGAATTAATTAATTTCTTTGCTTTATTAATATTACTCTTCAAATAAAAATCAATTGATTTTTCATAATAATAATGAGCAAGATAAGGTATGAATGCAAGAATTATAAGAACCCAAATAATAAAAAATTGAATCATTATTAATTGGTTCTTGTTTTCTATTTTAAAGGTAAAATAAAAATTTTCACCACGCTCAAACAGAATTATTGAAAAAATTAAAGCAAAGGTTGCAGCATAAGAATCAAAGAAATTATTAAAGAAAGCAAAAATTAAAAAAGATAACAGAACCAACAATGTTTTTAAATCTAAAAGATCTCTTTTTCTATAATTTTTGCAAGAAATAAAAAAATAATAAACAAATGCAAAGATTAAAAAAGCAGAGAGGATACCTGTTTCACAGATCACATGTAGCCATTGACTGTGTGCATGATTAGGATATTTTAAATATCGTGCAGGGTATTCATAGGTAGGGAAATTATACTGAAGTGCATAGAAGCTATAATTGCCAGGCGATACTCCAAGCCATAAATTATCGCTAAGCATCTTTATACTGGCTTTCCAGATATTTATTCTCTCCCAGCTAAAAGGAGATTTTTGAAATTTATATATTACCCCAATTAATGATAAGAATACTATAATGATGTAAAAAACCTTCAGAAGCTTATTTTTAGATAGAGCCAAAAAAACAGAAAAAGTAAGAATAACAATAGCATAAATGCTTCTTGAGGATATAATTAATTCAGCAGCTATAGAAGCAATAAGGAATAGAAAAAGAAATATATTTATAGAAGAAAAATATTTTATTCTATTAGCAAAACTGAAAGAATAAATAATTCCAATTAATATAAATAAAGCTGCCACATTATCATTTGCTAACCCAAAGTGCATTAGAAATTCTTGCGAAGGAAAAAATTTCTTCATTACATATATTAAGGATAAAATAAAATTAGAAATAATCAATGAAAAAAGAATGGTTTGAATATTTAGTATAGTTATTATTTGCTTTATTAAAATTAAAAAAAGGATAAAAATGAATAGATCAAAAGTAATTAAAAAGGATTGGTATTTTGCTTTTGCAAAAACGGAAGAAACTATTGATAGGAAAAATAATGAAGGGAAAAATAAATCCAAATAATTAATTTTAATAAAAATCTTTTTATAAAATATTAATATAATGAGGATGGATATTAATATAAAACACTGGTCAATAAATTGAATAAGAATATAATATTTTTTCTCCAATAGAGGCGTGAAAATAAAGAGAAAAATAATTGCGCATAATATAAAATATTTTACAAAATTACTTTGGTTTTTTATCATTTATTTTTTTGATAATAGATAAAGCTTTATTGTAAGCATCATTATAAACGGGATTAATAGGATATAGCAATTTGGAAATTGAAAAGTTTATAAAAGCATTATAAATGAAGCCATTTTTATAATTATCCACCCCCAGTAGATAATTAATTCTTGAAGAATAAGGATATTTTTCTGAAATAAAGTTCTGCAGTGTTAATTTATCTTCCGTAGCAAGTTGAATACTTTCAATATTGGTAAGGATTACCCCAGAATTTACATCTTGAGGAAAATAATTATAATAATTTACAGCAAGCGTTTTCGACTTTTCGTAGTCTCTTGACTTTAGTTCATTGAGAGATCTTTCCAGTAATTTCTCTTTAAGAAAGAGTTGATAGCCATAAATTATAAATGAGAATAATAGGAAAGAAATTAAAATATGCTTGAAGCTAAA
>CAYREJ010000064.1:0-5284 GCA_964423235.1 uncultured Acidobacteriota bacterium
TTGCATCAGAAATAACAGCCTCCAAACCCTTTACTATCTTCCTTGCTCCTTCCTTGCCAAATTTTTCTTCAAATTCTTCATATACTTCAATCGGAATAACCGCCATCTTTTTCTCCTAATCAATTATAAATTCTATTATATAGATTATTTTTTGTCAAATAAATTAAAAGCAACTTGTCAGTTTTTTACAAAATTATTGCTTTGAGAGCACCTTATTCTATTTATAGTTTATATTTTTTAACCACAAAGGACACAAAGTTAACACAAAGCACGCAAAGTTTTTTCTATAAAATATATTTTTCTTTTTGATCTTTGTGTCTTCTTTGTGCTCTTTGTGGTTTATAATTTTTTTGCCATTGGCTTTTGGGATTTGGAGAAAACTGAATAATCACTAAATCAATTATTGTTTTTAATTTAAAAATAAGATAAATTAATATTATTATTAAGGAAGAATATGAAGATAAAGTTAGCTTTATATTGGCATATGCATCAACCTTTTTATAAGAATTTATTAAGTGGAGAGTATGTATTACCTTGGGTTAGATTGCATGCTTTAAAGGATTATTATGGCATGGTTGCAATCCTGAAGGATTTCCCAAAAATAAAGGTAAATTTTAATTTAGTTCCCAGTTTATTAGCGCAAATCTTAGATTATGCTAATAAAGAAGCAGAAGATTCATACATTATTATATCTAATAAGACCGCCAGCGAATTGACTGAAGATGAAAAATTATTTATTCTGAAGAATTTTTTTTCAGCCAATCTAAAGCATATGATTGAGCCGAATGAAAGATATTATGAGTTATTGAAAAAAAGAGGTTCCCTAACCACGCCGAAAGCTTTGCAACAGGTCCTCAATAAATTTAACGAACAAGATTTTTTAGACCTTCAAATTTGGTTTCGTCTTGTGTGGCTTGACGAGATAGCTAAGGAAGACCCTTTAATAAAAAATTTAATTACTAAGGGAAGGAATTATCAAGAGAAAGACAAAGAGATAATATCGGCAAAAGAAGAGGAAATAATAAAAGCTGTTATACCTGAATATAAAGCTGCTTTAGAAAGGAATCAAATTGAATTAACTACTTCTCCTTTTTATCATCCGATCATGCCATTGCTTATAAATTCTGATATAGCACAAGAATCTAATCAGAAATATAAAAATTTGCCCCCTTCTTTTCAATACCCTATAGATTTAGATATTCAATTGTTCAATTCAATAAATTTGCATCAACAACTTTTTGGAAGAAAGCCTTCAGGATTATGGCCTCCGGAAGGATCAGTATCCGCAAATATTATCCCTTTTCTTATTAAATATGATCTTAAATATTTCGCCACCGATGAAGAAATTTTGGCTTATTCTTTAGGCATTTATAATTTTAGAGACCCCAACAGAAATATTATTGACCCGACAATTCTTTATACTCCTTATGAAATAAATGTAAGAGATAAAAAAATTAATATACTTTTCAGAGATAAATGGTTATCTGATTTAATTAGCTTTTTCTATCAAAGCTTTGATGCAGAAAAAGCAGTAGAGGATTTATTGAAAAGATTAAAGTTAATTTATGAAACCTGGAAACAAGATTATGAACCTCTTATTTTGATAATTATGGATGGTGAAAATGCTTGGGAATGGTATCCTAAAAATGGAAGGATTTTCTTAAAAAAATTCTATGAAGCCATTTCGCAGCAGGATTGGATAGAAACTACTTTAATTTCTGATTATTTAGAAGGTAATCAAAAGAGGTTATCATTAAATCATTTGCATCCGGGTTCTTGGATAAATCACGATTTTTCTATCTGGATAGGTCATCCGGAAGATAATTTAGCTTGGACTCTTCTTAAAGAATCAAGAGAATTAATTGATTCTTCTTCAAATATAGATGAAAATAAAAAAAAATTAGCATTAGAATCTATTTATATCGCAGAAGGAAGTGACTGGTACTGGTGGTTTGGAGAAGAGCATTCTTCAGAACACGATGAAGTTTTTGACCAGTTATTTAGAACTCATATTACTAATATATATTCTCTTCTGAATATTAATCCTCCTGAAATTCTGTCATTCCCTATCAAACAAAAAATAAAAGAAGGCATTGTTGATTTCCTCATCCCGCCTACTTCCTTGATAACTCCAAAAATTGATGGGGAAATTTCAAGTTATTTTGAATGGATGGGCGCAGGAGAATTAAAATTATCTTACCTTTTCTCCACTCATAGACCCAGCCAAGTCCCTATAAAAAAATTACTTTATGGTTTTGATAAGAATTTCCTTTATTTTAGATTAGACTTAGAAACACAGTCCATATATGATTTTGCAAATGGGATTCTACAAATTCATTTGAATTTTTTTAGTCCTGAACACTTGAATTTTATATTTTATTTTGAAAAAGCTCATATGGCTGTTTCTTGCTTAAAAGGAGATAACAAATTAGAAATTGATGGAAAAGTAAAAGCTTCTATTGATCAAGTTCTGGAGATTGCTATATCAAGAGAGTTCTTCACCTCACAAGTGGATTACCAATTAAAAATACTTTTTTATGAACATAATGCTTTATTTATTGAAGTGCCCCCTTATTCATTTTTAACAATATCTCGCACCTATGATAATTTATTAATAGATTGGACAGCTTAAAAAATTTATGAAAAGCAAATACAGTTTATGAAAGCAATTATTAAAATAATTCAAGGAGAGAAAGAACTATACTCTTTTGAATATAAAGAAGAAATTAATGAAATCTTAATAGGGCGTCATCCTAATTGCAATATAATTGTAAATCACCAATCGGTTTCCCGTGAACATGCAAAATTAAAAAGAGATTGGAATGGAATAAGTATTTATGATTTATCAAGTAAAAATGGAACTTTTGTTAATAATATAAAAATAAAAGATCATCAGCTATTGAAAAATGGTGATATAATTAGGTTAGGACAATCCAAAGTTCCTGAACCTATCCTATTAATTTTTGAGATCCCACCGCTAAAAATTGAAAGCGACAAGCCTAAAGAAGAGAAGCTTCAAAAAGAAATTCCTACATCAGAAAACCAAAAAAGCTCTTTTTACCTTAAGCTTCCTTATATAATGATTTTTTTTATTTCTGTTTTTATTGCCTTAGTTTGCTATATATTTTTCTTTTCTTCTTTAACTGAAAAACCAGAAATTATTTCTTTTTCTCCTTCTTTAGCAATTCCATCAAAAGAATTGGAAATAAAAGGATTAAATCTGAAAGGGGAAAGGGATAAGCCGATTGTTATGATAAATAATAATAAAGCTGAAATAATTTCTTATACTTCTGAATCAATAAAAATTAAGGTCCCGGAGCTGCCCGATATGGAAGGAGGAATAGTAAAGGTTGCCCTTAAAATTAAAGTTGGTGATAAAACAAGCCATATTGCTTTTATTAATGTAAAAATATCTCCAAGAATTAATTCATTAAGTCAATCATTTGTGCATCCGGGCGATAAAATTACCATTTTTGGGACTAATTTTTCTAAATTCAAAAATAAATTAAAAATATGGTTGAATGATGAAATCATTGAACCTGCAGAAGTGAAAATAAGCTCTATTACATTTAAAGTCCCGAATATGAAAAATATTCAAAAAACACAAGCTAACCTCATAATAGAAGCAAATGGAATTAAAAGCAATAATTATAATATTACCATTCTTCCTTCCCGAAGCAATATGGAAATACTATCTTTAGAAATTGAAAAACAATTCAAAAATAATGTTGAAGTTATTAATATTAAGAATAGTTTAGGAACCGTTTTTATAGTAAGCAATAATGCAAATTTTTCTAATAAAGAGGAAAGAGCCAATAATATCATTCGGATGCTAACTAAATATTTTCACTTATCTGGAGAAAATTATGATGTATGTTTCATAGTGAAAAATGAAGGACAATATTCTTTTATAAAAGGCAAGGCGGTCCCTTTAGAAGGAGAAGGAATTATAGAAGAAGAAGTCTTAAGCATAAATAGGGAAGATGCTAAATATTATTCATCTTTTCTTAATAAGGAAATAAATAATGTAGAAATAGCCTATTGGTTGTCATATGCTTTAAACGATGTTGTTAATACTTTCATTATGAAAAATTTCCCATTTTATACATCAAGAATTAGTTTAGGCGGAATGAGCTTAGCTAAAATTTGGACATTATTTTTCAAGGAGAAGAAGTCCTATGAGCTTCCTAAAAATTTTATTGAATACTTATCCGAAAAAGAAAAAGAATACTTATCTAAGCTTTTTTTAGAATTCCCTCAAGAGAAGCCAAATATTTCAGGAAAATGGATTGGAGAGGGGAAAGATATTATTTTAAAAGTTCCTAATGCTTATTTAAGATTCAGAATGGATATAAAAGAAGAAAATAATGAAATAGCGGGAGTTATTCTTATCAGCATTGAAGGTAAGATAGATGAAAAAAATAGTTTTTATCATAATCTTGGAAAATATGATTTGAGATGTAATCTTAAAAATGTGATGGAAAAAGAATTTGAGTTTGTAATAAATGTAGCCAGATATGGGGAAATAAATTTTCATGGTAAATTAGAGGGGAACAAATTAATTGGCTATTATTTTCTTAAGGGAAGGAAGGAATCAGCTTTTTGGAAAGCAGCATATTTGACTTATAAGACTTATATCTCATATAATGCTATATGATAGAAACTAATGAATTCAGATCGGGATTAAGGATAATGTTTAAAGGGGAACCTTATGAGATAGTGGAATCTCAACACATAAAGCCCGGAAAGGGGCAAGCTTTTGTAAGAACCAAGCTAAAGAATATTACTACAGGCAATGTCTTAGAGCATAATTTTAGAGCAGGAGAGAAGATAGAAGAAGCAGCGATAGAAGAGAAGAAAATGCAGTTCTTATATAAAGAAGGTAAGGAATGTTATTTTATGGATTTAGAAACTTACGAGCAAGTATCTATCCCGATAGATAAAATTAAGAAAGCTGCATCTTTTTTAAAAGAAGGGTTGGAGACAACAATATTATTTTTTGAAAATAAAGCAATATCAATACAACTACCTTTTTTTGTTTCCTTGAAAGTAATAAAGGCGGAGCCAGGAGTACGAGGGGATACTGTTACAAGTGGAAGCAAACCTGTTACTTTAGAAAGTGGAGCAACTATTTCTGTTCCTCTTTTTATTGAAGAAGGGGACATAATAACAATTGATACAAGGACTGGAGAATATATTGGACGAGAAAGCTAAAAATAAAACACAAAATAATAATAGTGAGAATCAGCAAAGAGAATCTTTATCTTTAAACTTAGAAGAGCTG
>CAYREJ010000064.1:5309-11372 GCA_964423235.1 uncultured Acidobacteriota bacterium
AATGGAATATTAATGAATTTGAGTTAGAGAAGTCCGGTCTTAAAATAAAAATTAAGCAGGAAACCGAGGACAAAACAAAAAGGGTAGAGAGTATAAATTTACAAAATAAGATAGATAAAGAATCTGTTCCGGAGGAGATAGTAAGGTCGGAAGTGATAGAAGTATCTGAGGAACAGAAAACTGAATTGCATTATATTACATCTCCAATGGTAGGCACATTTTATCGGGCACCCAGTCCGGGAGCTGAGCCTTTTGTAGACATAGGAGATAAAATAAAAGCAGGACAGGTAGTAGGAATAATTGAAGCAATGAAGATAATGAACGAAATTGAGGCAGATGCTGATGGAGAAGTAGTAGCAATTTATGTAGGCAATGCTGAGCCTGTTGAGTTTGGGCAAAGAATAATAGCTCTAAAGCCTTCAGAAATAAAAGAGGGAATATAATAATATAAAGTCTTTAATATAAATGGAATTTAAAAAAATATTAATAGCCAATCGTGGAGAGATAGCTGTTAGGATTATAGCTGCTTGTAAAGAATTAAATATAAGGAGCGTAGCAATTTTTTCAGAAGCAGACAGAGAAGCTTTACATACTAAATTAGCAGATGAGGCAATTTGTATAGGTACGGCGGAAGCAAGCCGAAGTTATTTAAATATGCCAAATATAATAAGCGCAGCAGAGATTTCAGCAGCTGATGCTATACATCCCGGATATGGTTTTTTAGCTGAAAATGCTAATTTTGCTGAAATTTGCGAAGCCTGTCATATAAAATTTATCGGACCTTCTCCAAAAGCAATAAGACTAATGGGGGATAAAGCGAAAGCCAGAAAATTAGCAGCGGATTTAGGGATTCCTACTATTCCGGGTTCTCAGGAAATACTAACCAATGAAAACGAAGCAAAGAAGATTGCAAAACAAATAGGTTATCCAGTAATATTTAAAGCTTCTGCCGGCGGCGGCGGAAAGGGAATGCGAATAGTGTCTAATGAAAAAGAATTAGCTTCGGCTTTTAGAATTGCCCAAACAGAAGCTGCAAACGCTTTTGGCAACTCCGAAATTTATTTGGAAAAGTATTTAAAAGAGCCCAGACATATTGAAGTGCAAGTTCTCGGGGACAAATTCAAAAATTATTTACATTTATTTGAAAGGGAATGTTCTATTCAGAGAAAGCATCAAAAGCTAATTGAAGAAGCTCCATCCCCATTTATTACTCCGAAGATAAGGAAAAAAATTACATATGCTGCTATTAAATTAATTGAAGCTGTAGAATATGATAGTGTCGGAACTATTGAATTTCTGATAGACAGTAATGGAGATTATTATTTTTTAGAAATGAATACTCGTATTCAAGTCGAGCACCCTGTTACGGAAGCAATTACTAATATTGATATTATAAAAACTCAGATCCTAATCGCAATGGAGGAGAAAATTCCTTTAAAGCAAAGAGAAATTAATATTAAGGGTCATAGCATAGAATGCAGAATTAATGCAGAGGACCCTGAAACTTTTTTACCACAAGCTGGCAAAGTTAATAAATTTATTGCCTCCATCGGACCGGGCGTGAGAATAGATACTGCTTTATATTCCAATTATACTATCCCATCCTATTATGATTCCTTATTGGCTAAAGTAATTAGTTATGGAAATAATCGGGAAGAAGCAAGGATTAAACTTATCCGGGCTTTAAAGATGCTTATTATTGAAGGCATTAAAACGAACATTCCTCTTCATCTGGGAATCCTTAATGATGAAGATTTCATAAAAGCGAACACCACAACTAAATTCATTGAGAATTTTTTAGCGAAAAAAGCTGCAGAGATTGCTGCTAATAAAGTAGTCTGAAAAAGAAGCAATTCATTTATACATATAAATTTATGAGCGCTCATCAAAAGAAGAGAAAGAATTTATTTATTGAAGGATTAGCAGAAACAGGCATCTATGTCATAACTGATGAGAGGATGGCAAAAAAATCATTACCTCTAATAGCAAAAGAATGCATAAAGGGTGGTGCCAGAGTAATTCAATTTCGTTCAAAAGAATTATCGGATAGGGAACTTTTTCTTCGGACAAAAGAAGCACAAAAATTCTCCAACAATAATACAATATTTATTATGAATGATAGGGTAGATATAGCTTATTTATTAGATATAGATGGAATCCATTTAGGTCAAGATGATTTGCCGGTAGCAGAAGCAAGGAAATTATTAGGGAATGAAGCAATAATAGGACTTTCTACACATAATGAAAAGCAACTTCTCAATGCATTAAAAGAAGAAGTTGATTATATAGCTATCGGTCCTATTTATTCAACAAGAACTAAAATTACAAATAATATTCCGCTTGGCTTAAATTTTTTAAAGGCAGTAAGAAAGTTGACTGACAAAACTTTGGTAGCAATCGGCGGAATAAACATTGATAGAGCTAAAGAAATATGGAGTGTTGGAATTGATGCGGTTGCAGTAGTTTCAGATATAATGACTTCGGCAAATATTCCCGCAATAATTAACGAATATATTGAAGCATATAAAAAAATTAAAAAAGATTAAATTAATTTTAAAAGGGGGAAATTATGCAAAAAGAAAGGGAAAGATGGGAATCAAAAATAGGATTAATTTTGGCTATGGCTGGTAATGCTATTGGATTAGGAAATTTTTTGCGATTCCCGGTTCAAGCTGCAAAAAATGGTGGTGGCGCGTTTATGATTCCTTATTTTATTTCTTTTCTGCTATTAGGGATACCATTGATGTGGATTGAGTGGGCTATTGGAAGATATGGAGGAAAATACGGATACGGCACTTTGCCCGGTATGTATGATTGCTTGTGGAAGAATAAATTTGCAAAATATTTAGGAGCACTCGGAATCTTTATGCCTTTCGGGATCGTGCTTTACTATAATTATATAGAATCCTGGACATTAGGCTATGCTTTTTTTTCTGCAACGAAAAAATATTTCGGAAATACTTCAGTGGAAGCTATGAAAAATTTTCTTGCTTCCTATCAAGGTATATTACCTGATAGCAGTGCTTTAATGGCTTTCATCTTTTTTATTCTTACATTAGGAATAAACATCTTTATCATAGCAAAAGGTATTTCAGGAGGAATAGAGAGATTGGCAAAAATAGCAATGCCATTGCTATTCATTTTCGCAATAATTTTAGCAATAAGAGTTTTAACTTTGGGAACACCTGATCCGGTCAATCACCCTGAAAATAATATAAGCAATGGTTTAGCTTTTATTTGGAAGCCAAATTTTCAAGCTCTTGCAAGTGCCGGAATATGGTTAGCAGCTGCTGGGCAAATCTTCTTTACTCTTAGTTTAGGAACAGGCTCTCTTCATACCTATGCAAGTTATATCAGAGAAAAAGATGACATAGCTTTAGCAGGATTGGCTACTTCAAGCACAAATGAATTTGCTGAAGTTGTTTTAGGTGGAACAATTGCTATCCCAGCAGCGGTGGCTTTTTTCGGAGCAACCGCAACTAAAGATATTGCCAAAAGTGCATTTGACTTAGGCTTCGATGCTATGCCCGTTATATTTCAACAAATTCCTTTCGGTGCTTTTTTTGGCTGCTTATGGTTTCTTCTTCTTTTCTTTGCGGGCATTACTTCTTCAGTAGCCCTTACTCAACCGGCTATGGCTTTTCTTCAAGATGAATTTAATATTAGCAGAAAAAAATCAGCCATAATATTAGGAATTATTTTATTTATTACTGGCGGCTTTAATATCCTTTTCTTAAAGCACGGGTTTCTTGATGAAATAGATTACTGGGTTGGAACCTTCGGTTTAGTTGTTTTTGGTTTAATTGAAGTTATCATTTTTATGTGGATTTTTGGAAGCGAAAACGCTTGGGCTGAAATTAACAAAGGAGCTGATATTAAAATCCCTCACTTCTTTAAATATATTATGAAATATATCACACCTTCAGTTTTAGCTCTCATTTTAATTGCTTGGACTAAACAAGAATTTTTTAATAAGCTGTTGATGAAGGGGGCTTCTAAAGAAGATATACCTTATCTTATAGGTGCCAGAGTAATGCTTTTGATTCTTTTAGCAGTGATTGTCCTTTTAGTTCATATTGCATGGAAAAAAAAGAAAATTATTAAAAAGTTGTGAAGCTTGAAAGCTTATCAGATTTAGCAAATATATTTGGAGGTTAATGAGATGACGCTCTCATCTTGGCTATTTATGATTTTTGCCTGGGGATTCGTTATCTCCCTTTGCATCTTCTCCTTTTATAAAATTCTACTTAAGTAGAAGCGATCCTTGATGCTATGAATTGCCGAATTGCTATAAGGTCCTCTTCACTTATATCTGTAAACCGTAATGCATAACCAAGTAACAGCTTGGTGCATCTTTCATAAGTTATGGCTTTTGCTAAATAATATTGAAGAATGTCAAAGCTCCAATGCAAGATGTTGGCTCAAATATAATAGACATAAAGCTATCTCTATATTCCCTTCTAATATATCCGAAGATAAATGTTAGTTTAATATGGATTTATGTAAAAGATATATAAAATAGTAATCCAGTGGAAGTATTTATTGCTCCTGTTCCTCCGCCGCCTAAACCAGCTTCTGTTATAACAGGAGAAAATTATGGTGGAATAGAGGTACTATGTTCGCCGAAGCCAGTATCTTGAAACCAGAGTTTGTTATTGATATTGGCGCGGGAATAACATTTTTTCGGTGAATTTCCCCAATATATTTCGCAATTAGTATCATTGTAAAAATTATTATAATCTTCAGAGGCAATTTGTACAACTCGACCGAGATGAACGTGGCCATAATTATAATAAATGCTGTTATTAAGCATTATTAATTTGGTAGGGGCTTGTTCGTCGTAAGCAACATAGATAGCAAAATCATTATCTTTGAAGCCGTTATTGCGTACGATAGTTTGCTTGACAGTATAATCGCCACCATCTTTTAAAACTATACCTGCTCTGCCGTTATTTTCGGATATGCAATTTTGGATAATACTATTTTTACCCCAAAGTTTAATACCTTCTCTGCTATTATATTTGCTTTTACAATTCTTGATAATGGTATTATTTCCTTTGGAATCGAATCCATCGCCAGTATTATTTTCAGCAACGCAGTTATCCAATGTAATATTATAGCTGGAGTTTTCAAATCCAAATCCATCCATCCATGTATCACCTGAATTTGATGAGGAAATACAATTAGTGATCGTTATATTAATGCAGGAAATACAGTCCAATCCTTGACCTTTATTATTATGAATAAATAAATTAGTCATGGTGATATCATGAGCGGAATCAATTCGAATTCCGGAATCTCCATTATTTCTAATTTCCATGTTAGTTAAGTCAATGAAGCTAACCCCATTTTCAATATAAACACCCCATCCCTTAAAATTATTTATTACTAATCCATCAATTTTTACATAAGAAACACCATTCTTAATAGTAATACCATAAGAAGCATTAATTGAATTACCGTTGATGATACTACCTCTAATTGAATTACTTTTAATAAAAATGGGCTTATTCAAGCTACCCGATTTATTAATTGTGACAGCTTCATTGTAAATTCCATCCAAAATAATAAGTGTTTGTCCTGCAGAAATATTGTTCATACCATATTGTATAGTACGCCATGGGGAATTGATTGAGCCATCGTTATTATCAGAACCATTTAATGATACATAAAAAACACCTATTGGTGGTTGATTTGGGTTATCGGGATTATTTTGATCCGAGCTACATGATTGCAATAATAATATAATTATTAAAAATGAGAGGTAATAATTTAGCTTTTCCAAAATCATAAAATAATTATACACTCTTAAAAATCTCCCTTGCAAGATGTTGTATTTTAGAGTTTATAGAGTTGAGAGTTTATAGAGTTCCACAATTATTACCATAAAGTCCTCTTTGTGTTTCTTTTTCTTCATTTGTGATCTTTGTGGTTTTAATTTATTTAACCACAGAGGACACAAAGTTATCACAAAATTCACAAAGTTTTTTCTATAAAATATATCCTTTTTTGTGATCTTTGTGGTTTATAATTTTTTTGCCATTGGCTTTTAGGATTTGGAAA
>CAYREJ010000065.1:0-1470 GCA_964423235.1 uncultured Acidobacteriota bacterium
AAGAGTTATAGTTATAGGTGGAGGCAATGTAGCGATTGATGTAGCTTTGTCAGCATTAAGATTAGGAGCTGAAAGCGTTAGCCTCGCTTGTTTGGAAAGATATGAAGAAATGCCAGCTTATGAATGGGAAATCAAAGAAGCCGAACAAGAAGCAGTGCAAATTTATAATTCCTATGGGCCGGATAAAATTATTATAGAGGGGGAAGAAATTAAAGGGGTAGAATTAATTAAATGTATTTCGGTTTTTAATGAATGGAAAGAATTTGCACCTACTTTTAATCCGAAGATAAGATTAAAACTGGAAGGAGATGTTATTATATTTGCAATAGGGCAAGGTTCTGATTCAGATTGGCTCAAAGAAAATTCTTTAGAATTAGAAAAAGGGAATTTAATAAAACTTAATTCAAGAAATTTTCAGACTAATATAGAGGGGGTATTTGCTTGTGGAGATATAATATCAGGACCATTATCGGTAGTATATGCCATAGCTTCCGGTAAAGAAGCTGCTTTGCAGATAGATAAATTTTTGGGTGGAGAAGGTAAAGTAAAGGATTTCATTGATAAAGATATAAAGGATGCTTCATTAGGAAAAATTGAAAATTTTGCTAATTTAAAAAGGATTGAGATGCCAATTCTTAATTTAGAAGAAAGAAAAGTATCATTTAAATTAATAGAATTAGGGTATGATAAACAATTAGCTAAAAGCGAGGCAATGAGATGTTTACGATGCGATTTGAGAGCAGCAATTCCTGCTGCGCCCAGACCGCCTGAATTTATGTTTGAGATGGATAAAAGCAATATAGAGAATTTACCGGAGGCAGAAGGAGTTGTTCAATTATTGGATGAAAAAAGGAAGGTTATTGCAATATCAGGTTCAGCCAATATCAAAAAATATTTAGAGGAAAAGCTTAATTCTTCAACGAAAGCAAAGTTTTATATATATGAACTTGAGCCAATGTATACAAAAAGAGAAAGTGAATTATTGCAAGAGTATCTAAAGAAGCATGGTAGATTACCGGAAGGTGATGGGGAATTAGATGATTTATTTTGAATGTGAGGCGTGAGAAGTGAGACGTGAGATGCAAGGCGTATATAATAGAGCATTTAATATAAAAAAAATGAGGAGGTGAATGATTGATAGCCGTTAGCTATCAATTAGTATTATGGAGATAAGAAAAATTGGTATATTAGGATTAGGATTAATGGGTTCAGGAATAGCTCAAGTATGTGCGGTTGCTGGATATGATGTTAAAGTAAAAGAAGTATCGCATGAACTCATAAAAAAGGGATTAGATAACATTAGTTCTTCTTTAAATAAATTAATTCAGAAGGAAAAATTAACTCAGGAACAAAAAGATATAGCATTATCAAAAATAAATGCAACATTGAAATTAGAAGACTTAGGGGATTCAGATTTAATAATAGAAGCTATAACAGAGGATGTGAATCTTAAGAAAGAGAATTTTTCTG
>CAYREJ010000065.1:1493-11266 GCA_964423235.1 uncultured Acidobacteriota bacterium
ATTTTTACCAGCAATACTTCATCTTTATGTATAACAGAATTAGCAATGTCAACAAGTAGACCCCATTTATTTTTAGGTCTTCATTTTTTTAATCCTGTTCCGATTATGCAATTAGTAGAAGTGATAAAGACAATACTAACAGATAGCGATGCTTATGATGCAGTTATAAGCTTTGCTAAGTCCTTGGGAAAAGTGCCAATTACAGCGCCCGATAAACCCGGATTTATTGTAAATAGATTATTAGTTCCATATTTACTTGATGCAATCAGGATTTATGAAGAAGGGTTGGCAACAATAGAAGATATTGATAAAGGAATGAAATTAGGCTGTGGACATCCAATGGGTCCTTTTTCTTTATTAGATTTTGTAGGATTAGATACCACTTATTACATAGCGAACATTATGTATGAAGAATTCAAAGAGAAAAGATTTGCACCACCCCCTTTGTTAAAAAGAATGGTTTTAGCAGGCTTATACGGAAGAAAATCCGGCAAAGGTTTTTATAATTATAGTTCATAGAGTTTATAGAGTTTAGAGTTTATAGAGTTCCACAAATTCTACCTATTTTATAAGAAGACATGCTTATTGATGAAATGATTAATTTTTATATCCATGAGATATGCCGGAATGCTAATATCTAATATTCAGATTTATTGAATGTGGCAAATGCTAAATCGCATTAGTTAATAGAGTTCTACAAATTCTACTTATATTCAAAAAAAATGATCTTTTAGAAGGAATAATTGATTATAATAGACTATTGAGCAAATTAAATATTGAATAACAAGGGTAGGAAGTGGTGAAACTCTCAACTCTATAAACTCTAAAAAATCTATAAATTCAAAGCATTTTATGCTAAAATTAATATTTAATTAGATAAGGAGGAATTTATGGAATATAAAAATATTATTTTAAGCAAAAAAGAAAAGATAGCATATATAACTATCAATAGACCGGAAGTATTGAATGCACTAAATGATGCCACGATAGAAGAATTGAATTGTGCATTTTATGAGATTAAGACAGATGAAAAGATAAAAGCATTAATAATAACGGGAGCTGGAGAAAAAGCATTTGTAGCGGGTGCAGACATTAGAGAGATAGCAGGAAAAACATCTTTAACTGGAAAGGATATGGCTTTGAAAGGGCAAGCGACACTAAATGAATTAGAAGAGATGGGAAAATTTTCAGTAGCTGCCATTAATGGATATGCATTAGGAGGCGGATGCGAATTAGCATTAGCTTGCACATTCCGCATTGCAGCAGAAAATGCAAAATTAGGACAACCGGAAGTTAAATTAGGAATTATTCCTGGTTACGGTGGCACACAAAGATTGCCAAGGCTGATCGGACAATCCAAAGCATTATATTTAATATTAACAGGGGAACAAATTACAGCAGAAGAAGCCTTCAGAATAGGATTAGTAGATAAAGTAGTTGCAAAAGATAAACTTATGGAAGAGGCTGAGAACCTATGTAATAAAATATTAAGCAATGGACCATTAGCTATTGAATTTGCTCTAAAAGCAGTCAATCATGGATTACAAATACCTTTAGCAGAAGGCTTGAATTTAGAAGCTGTTCTTTTTGGATTGTTATGCTCTACTGAAGATAAGAACGAAGGAATAAATGCTTTTTTGCAAAAGAGAACAGCTATTTTTAAAGGAAATTAGAAGATAAATAGGGGGAATCTATTTAATTATCCATTATTTCTTTCCAGAGCTTCGGAAGAATTTCAGCAGCTTTCCCTTTTATGGATATATCAGTTATGGGCGTCAGGGGTGTATCATCTATATTTATTTCTATAAGTAAAGCTTTTGATTCTTTTGCATATACTGGCAGAGAAGCAGCAGGCTGAACAACTGCAGAAGTTCCAATCACGATAAATAGTTCACAATTTGTAGCTTCTTTAATAGAAGCCTCGTAAACCCCAGGATGTAATTCTTCTCCGAACCAAACTACATAGGGTCTCATTAAAGCATTGCAATCGCATTTTGGAGGCAATTCTTTTAGTGGCGTCTCATAATTCTCTATTACTTTTTTTTCAATGGTGCACTGCATTTTCCATATATTTCCATGTAATTCTATAATATTTCTACTACCTGCCTTTTTATGCAAACCATCAACATTTTGAGTAATTAAGATAAAATTTTTATAATAATTCTCCATCTCGGCTAATACATAATGAGCAGCATTAGGAAATAATGGTTTTATAAGACATCTTCTCCAATCATACCATTCCCATACTAACTTAGGATCTCTTTCAAAAGCAAAGGGATTTGCCAAATCCTCTGGTCTATATTTTCGCCATAATCCATCCTCCCCTCTAAAAGTGGGAACGCCACTTTCTGCTGAGATTCCTGCTCCCGTTAGAACAACTACCCTATTATATCCTCTTATCTTTTTTCTTAATTCTTCATTCACCATCACTGCTAATCCTCCATGGCTATATATTTAAATCTATTAACAAATTCTTTCTTAGACATATTAGCAGTTCTTGATAAAAGAGATAACCTATCTTCTTTTTCAAAATCTGACTTTGTTAATTTTATCATATATTGTTGTGCTACTTTATAAGATTCTGATTTTAAATCTACTAACCGAACTTGCAATCTCTGCTTATCTTTAGAAAGCACATCATCAAAATATATGGGAAATAGCCTGCTACCTTTAAAAGCTACGATAGCCCCAGATTTTCCGGATAACAAGAATTTAATAGCTCCATAGCCTAAATTACGAGTGTATTCAATATCATATGCTATCGGAGGGGCACTCCTAAGAACATAGCCTATCTCAACATCCAATATCCTCTTATCAATACCTCTTAGCTTTAAAGATTTGCAAACAGGGTCTTTTAATATTTTCCCAAGCGGAATCTCCGATAAGCGGAGATGTCCAAAATCATCCCTCTCTATATAACCTGGGAACTCAAATCCTTCTAAACTAATTTTAGTAGCCACGCCCTCTGCAAGAACTGCAACTCCGTAGCTTTTTCCATAAGCCATTCTTTTTATTATTGAACCTTCAAGCATATCAACTAAAATATTAATAGAAGGATTCTTGAAAGAATCTAACTCTTCCGGAATAATGGCTAAAGTAGCACCGCTTGATTTAGCAATGCCTAAAGCTAAATGCCCAGCTATCCTTCCCATTGTAATTATAAAATACCATCTTGCTGTTGTTTTTGAATCCTCCATAATATTACGAACTAAATCTGTTCCTACTTGGCGAGCAGTTTCAAATCCAAATGTAGGCATACCTTCCGGCAATGGTAAATCATTATCAATTGTCTTTGGAACATGCGCTATTTTTACTTTGTCCTTCAATGCTTCATAAAGTCTATATGAAATATAGCCTGTCCCATCTCCTCCTATTGATACTAAATAATTCAACTTGAGAGCTTTTATAGAATGGATTATATTAATTAATTTTTTTTCTGTATCAATAGGATAATCTCTTGATGTACCAATTATGGAACCCCCTTGGTAATGAATCCTTGAAACTTCTTCTATCTCCATCTTCTTGATGTGAGTAATATCTCCTTGACTTACCCATTTAAAACCGTCAAGAATTCCAATTACTTCTAACCCTTCATTTATTGCTTCAATTGTTACTGAACTAATTACTCCATTTATCCCCGGCGCCGGTCCTCCCCCTACCACTATTCCTAATTTCTTTTTCATAAACTCTACTTCTCCTTTGCCATTTATTATTGTTAGCAATTAATTTTAACAGGTATTGTTCTTTGTTCCGAAAATTATTACCTAACAAGCAATATAATCAGACTAATAGATTAATTTGCATCCTTACCGGTAAATTTTATTGCTAATATTTAATTTAACTAAAATAAATTCTAAAAATTTCTTAATAGCCTCCAATATCCCTTTCTTATCCTCTTCTGGCAAAGACCATATCTTTTCTTTAAAAGCTCCTAAAGCATTTTTCCTGTATTTATATAAAAATTGATCTATGGTCATTTTATGGATCTCTTTTTGATATTTTTCTTTAATATACTCATTAATTTCATTTTTATAAAGAAAATAAGGACTGTCTAAAATTAAATTTTGAAATTCAGTAGCAAGATGAATCTCTATTGCTTTGTGGAGAGGAAATTTTGAAAATAATTCCTTTGGTAAAGTAGAAGCGCCATGCTGAACCACGCCTGCTAATTTATATTTTCTTCTTGCAACTTCAGATAATCTTTCAATAGTAGAAAAATCAATATTAACTTCTGCCAATCTTCCATCCGGCAAAACTACTCCACCGTGCGAACTGCCAGTTTGAATACTTATTTTAGTAATAGAATCTTTTATATTTAATTCCTTTAACTTAAAATTAAGACCATTCATAAAAGCGTTTAAATCTTCCACAGTGCTATTTCTCCCTCCAATCTCTCCTATTTCCGCTCCTATATTAATAATTACATTTTCAGGTTGTTTCTCCCGAATAATTTTTATAAAATAAGCAGTAGTATCATAATTTAAATATTGCTGTTTATCTAAATTAGATTTTTCAATATCCACTAAAGTTGAAGCATCAATATCAATGTTATAAAATTCTGCTTTTATTGCTTCCTCAATTAGTGATTTGATAGCTTCAATTTCCTTCTCTTTATTATTAAAATAATTATTGCGATTTATTTGAAAATGATCCCCCTGCAAGAAAATAGGTCCTTTATAATTCTCCTTTAAAGCTGCCGCATAAATTGAAGTAGCATATTCTTCCGGTCTCTGAGCCGTATAAGAAATTTCACTCCTCGCTATTTCAAAAATTATAAGATTTGTATTTAATTCCCTGCATAACTTAAATACTATGCAAGCAATATCATAAGTGAGAGTCCTAATATTTATTGCTGGAACCGTAAAATCAATCTCATCCTTTTCAGAAATACTTTTATAAAAATCATATATGGATTCTGGATAAGCTCCATTAAATCTACAAGCTCTTTTAATTAAACTTCTGCAAAAACTTTTAACTTCATCATCAGGTGAAAATATGGCATATTTAATCAATAGATCAATTTTTTTATTTAATTTATCAACATTTAATTCAATAACTTCACCCTCTTCAATTTTAATAGAATCTTCTATTAATTTTTGGATATCTGTTAAATTATAATTTAAAATCATAAACTTATAATAGCAAAGAAATAATAATTCAACAAATGAATGATAACAACATTTCTGTGTCCTTCTGTGGCTAAAAAATTTTAGCCACAGATTTACACAGAATCGCACAGAAGTTCTTTCCCTTGTTTTTCTATAATCTCATGCTTATTTAAAAACAAACATTTCTGTGCTCTTCTGTGTCCTTCTGTGGCTAAAATCTATCTTCCGTTTCTTTGTCCTTCTGTGGCTCAACAAATAGATGAATGATTCCCCTACCCTCTGTATCTCTCAAAAAGAAAAAAAACAATTTAATGAAGGTAAAAATCCTCTTAAAATTACACTCTCGAATTTTGAAGAATCATTAAATTTTACTGAATAATAAGAGAAACTTATAGAAAGATAAAATTTCTTATGTAAATAAGCCAAGATTCCAGCGCCTACTTCATAACCAAAATTTCTACGGGTATTTTCATTTGGCAACTCTAACCATTTTTCTTTATAAATATTGTAATTTAATCCACCAAAAAAATAAGGCTTATATTTAGATATTCCGGTATAATAACTAACAATGAAAGGAATAGAAAAGGCATTCATTAATAATTTATTAGAGTAAACGAAGGAAGAGCTTGGTTCATTAATAGTTCGTCCATATTTTCTAAAAAAGCGTATCCCGATTGAAAATCCTATCTTATCTTTCTTTCGCAGATTGAAACCTAAATATGTTGGATAAGTAAAATTATATATAGATTTAAAAAGAGAATTGGAGGGATAAAAAAAGCTCTGGCTTACTTCAAGTCCTAATTTAAAATTAGAATCTTCTTTTGAAGATAGAATTGTTGAAATTAAAAAGTAAATTAATAACAAAATAAAAAAAATTTTTTTATTCATAAACAGAATAAAGTAGGGTTAAGGATGAAGTGCTGAGATTAAAATAAGGATAATCTTCATCAGAAACTTCAGCAGAATAATGACTTTCATTTCCTTCAGAAGAAACTGATGTTAAAGTATAATAATTGATTGAATCAAAAGGTAAATTAAGGTCTTCATAATGCGTTGATGTAATTAAGAATGCATTTAATTTTTGATAATTGTGATGGCTGTAATCAGTTTTATAAATATTAAAGCCGGCGATTGCACCTTCTGGCTTTTTCCAGGTTAATAAGACATGTTTTCTTTTATCAAAAAAAGATTTATTTAGGATGATGCTCAGTTGGATACTTGAAGGGGGTTCAGGCAATGAATTATCATAAAGTTGAGCTAAATAAATAACATTAGCGGTAGCAGCTTTTGTTGCTTCAGTTGCAAAAGTAAGATTGAGAGTTTCTATTTTATCAGACGGCGTATGGTAATAAGGATTTGAAATTGAAATATCTTCTATCCCGGTAATAGCTGAATAATTCTGATGCCAAAAAGAAGCATGATCGCTCCATTGGAAAGAAGAATTGATAGTATGAGTTGCCTTTAAATTCGTATAAGCTTCTGTATTACTCACAAAAATATCAGCTAACCACTGCGATTTAGGATTGCTCAAGATATCTAAATCTTCTGGCGAATAATCAGCGTAAGCTATCATATCTAAATTAATAACACCAATAATTTTCTCTCCATTTTCTTTTGCTTTAGAGGCATAATAATTACTCCCCTTCAATCCAATTTCTTCTGCTGCGAAGGCAATGTATTTTATAGAAAAATCAAAATTATATTTGCTAAGGATTGTAGCAGCTTCCATAACGGCAGCGGTGCCGGAAGCATTATCATCAGCGCCGGGTGCATAATTAATATCATAACTATAGGAATCATAATGTGCTCCAATAATAATAAAGCTATTTGGATCAGATTCTCCTTTTTGAATACCTATGATATTACGAGAATTAACTCCAGGAGCCTTAAAGGATTGAGCTTCTACTTCCAAACCTAAATCTTTAAAATAATTGTATATAAAATCCGCCGCTCTTTGGCAATTAGCTGTATTATAATATCTTGTAATAAAATCTTGCAGCTTCTGAATTTTATCCCCGTATCTTTCTTTAGAAATCAAAGAAAGAATATACTGAATTTCAGGCTTCAGTCTTATTTTCAAGGAGGCATAAGGTTTTATTTGATATATTCTGGATATAATAGCTGGAGATAAGGGCAATTCACGAATCATTACTTCCCTCGGCAACAAAGGTAATTTTCTTTCCTTATTAATAATCAGCACTACCCCAGCTTCTAATTCTATGCTGGCATACTTCATCTTTATTTTTGATAAAGTTTCTTTGCTAAAATATCTTATTAGATAATAAGAGTAATTTTCATTGAATTCCGCTACCCTATTATATTGAATTCCTTTCTCCGTTAATCCATTTAATTCGCTCTTGGAAATTATCAAAATAAAATAATTTCTCATTTGCAGCACTATATAATTTCTCAATAAATTTCGGAGAAGATTAAAATTATTTGAATTAAAATCTACCTTAACAATAAAATCTCTTTCCAAAGGAATTATCATATTTAAAAACAATAATAAAATAAGCAAAAAGAATATAATTCTCATCTTTACTAGCTTCGCACTTGGACTATCTATCTTGAATTAGACTAATGCATAAAATTCATTATTTTGATAACTCAATTTTCCATTAATAAAAATATTTTCATTTATTTTCTTATTTTCATTCCTAATTTTTAAATGAATATAATTTTCGGTTAATCCTATAACAATATTTTTATCTGCGGCTGAATAAGTAAGAATTTGAAAATCTTCTCCAATCAATGATTTTTTAAAATCAAAAAATTTAGCTTTTGAGAGCTCTATTAATGACTTGCTTCTTTCTTTAACAATTCTTTCAGGGGATTTTGGTTTCAATGAAAAAGCTTCAGTCCCCGGACGAGGAGAATATTTAAACACATGAAAATAATGGACTGGTGCTTTCTTAAGTCCATCATAACATTCCTGAAATTCCTTTTCATCTTCAGTAGGAAAGCCCACGATTATATCTGTTCCAATGCAAGCCTTACTGGATTTCTGCGAAATTAAATAAACTATTTCTAAAAATTCTTCCTTCCGATAAGGTCTTCTCATATCTTTTAATATTTTCTCCGACATATGCTGAAGCGGCAGATGGAAATGAGGAACAATTTTCTTTGCTTCACAAACAAATTTAAAAAATTCTAACATGTGAAGGGATGGTTCCACAGAAGAAAATCTTACTCTAAAGTTTCCATCTAATTTTTCTATTCTTTCAGCAAGCAAAAGCAGTCCACTTTTGATCCCTAAATCTTCTCCATAAGAAGCTAAATTGACTCCTGTTATTAATATCTCTTTATAGCCTAATTCAATTAATTTTTTCAATTGTTCTATTGCTAAATCAGGATGAAGACTCCTACCCTTTCCCCTTACAAAAGGAACTATGCAATAAGAACAACTATGATTGCACCCATCATATATTTTTAAATAAGGACGCATTCTATTTAAAGTTTTTAACGAAGGATAAAAAGAATTATCAATCAATTCATACTCATCATAGGGGATATTAAGAATTTCTTTTAATTTTTTCCATTTATCAATACCAAGATTACCAATGACTGAATTTACATCCAGCTCATAAATTTCTTCCGGAGCCCTTTGAGCATAGCATCCCAATACTATTATTTTAGCATCAGGATTAATCTTTTTAACTTTTCGGATAAATTGTCTTGCTTCGGAATCGCTATTTTGTGTAACTGTGCAAGTTTGCAAAAATATTATATTAGCTTCTTCAGTACTATTAGATACTTTATATCCATTAGCTTGTAAAAATTGATGAACAGCAGCTGCATCTGATTGGCTAACTTTGCATCCTAATGCTTTAATAAAATAACTTTTGCTCATATATAACTTGAAATCAAATTATATCAATTTTTTGGTCTTTAAGAATTTTATTTTTAAGCTCTTCTCTATAATTTTTCAATAATTCTTTGAGCTCAGGTTTTTTAGAAGCAAGTATGCGGAGAGCAAAAAGGAAAGCATTCATAGCTCCGGCTTCTCCAATACTAACGACGCCGACAGGGGTTCCTTTAGGCATTTGAACCATAGATAATAAAGCATCCAATCCGGCTAAAGTAGTAGAAGAGATGGGAACTCCTATTACGGGTAGATGCGTGCAAGCAGAAATAATTCCCGGTAATGCAGCAGAAGCTCCTGCCGCTGCTATAATTACTTCTATCCCCTTTTCTGATGCGTTTTTAGCAAATCCAATAGTTTCATCAATAGTCCTATGTGCTGATAAGATTCTTAATTCAAATGGAATATTCCATTTTTTTGCTAAATTAATTACTTCATTGAAAATGGGTAAATCTGATTTGCTGCCCAAAACAATGCCAATCATATAAATATCCTCAATATAAATTATTTAAAGATTTCAAAGTATTCTAACAAAGCATATTCATATTTTCAAGAAAGCGAAGAGGGAAGAGTACCTGGTCAGTTTTTTCCAAAAGCAAGGAAAGTTATTAAAACACAAGATTATCACAAGGTTTGCACAAAATTATATTAAAAAGCAAAAGAAATCTTGTGATAATCTGTGTAATCTTGTGATTTAATTTTAAACGATTCCTTTGCGTCTTTGCAAGAAATAATAATTTTAATACTCACGCAAAGAGCGCAAAGTAAAAAGAAGTTAAGAAGTTAGGAAGATAGGAAGTTAA